>NZ_RWIL01000037.1:0-1964 GCF_009764635.1 Pseudomonas sp. PB103
AGGCTGCGATCTTTTGATCCTGTTTTTAAAGATCAAAAGATCGCTGCCTGCGGCAGCTCCTACAGGTAGCCGTATCAGAGAGATATAGTCCAAGGTATTGGTTAGAGCGCGGAGCGGATCAGATCGCCAAGCCAGTCCATAAACACCCGCACCCGCAGCGGCAAATGCCGTTGCCGCGCATACAACAATGAAATACCCATCGCCGGCGCGGTGAATTGCGGCAACACCGTCACCAGCTCGCCATTGTCCAGATGCGGCTGCAACCCGGTTCGCGGCACTTGCGTCAGACCAAACCCGCCCAGGCACGCCGACTCATAAGCGTCAGTGCTGTTGACCGTCACGCTGCCGGCCATCGGCAAGCGTTTCACCTGCCCGCCCTCCTCGTACACAAACCCATCCGAACGCGAACCCAGCACGCCGACGTAATGCACCAGCCGATGTTGCGCGAGATCCTCCAGCGTTTGCGGTACGCCATAGCGATCGAGGTACGCGGGGCTCGCACAGTTGACCATCGGGAAATCGCCGAGGTGCCGCGCGACCACCGATTGATCCGGCTGCGCGCCAATGCGCACCACGCAATCAAAACCCTCGCTGAGCAGGTCGACGCGGCGGTCGGTGCTGCTGATTTCCAGTTCGAGGTTCGGATGGCGATCCATGAATTGCGGCAGGCTCGGCATGACCAGACGCCGCGCGAGAATATTCGGCAGGTCGACACGAATGCGCCCGGTCAGCGACGCTTCGTCCTGACGAAACAAGCCTTCGATCTCGTCCATGTGCGAGAGCAGGTCTTTGCTGCGTTCGTACAACACCAGACCGTCCTGCGTCGCCTGCACCTTGCGCGTGGTGCGTTGCAGCAGGCGCGTGCCGAGCAACGCTTCCAGCGCTTGCACATGCTCGGACACGGTGGAGCGCGGCAGCCCGAGATTTTCCCCGGCGAGGGTGAAACTCGACAGTTCGCTGACCCGCACGAAGGTGCGCAGCAGTTCCAGTTTGTTCATGGCGGGCCTTTGATTGTTCGGATTAGCCGATCAGTGATTCCGATTTCAGTCTGTTTATCACCTCTCAGCGGATAAATAAACTGAGTCCCATCACCACCACTCACCGCAATCGAGGTAGTCCCATGAACCGCAAAATCGCATTGATCACTGGCGCCAGTCGTGGCCTGGGTAAGAACGCCGCCCTGCACTTGGCTGCCCAAGGCATCGACATCATCGGCACTTACCACAGCCGCGCCGATGAAGCGCAGGCGCTGGTCAGCGAACTGCAAGCACTCGGCGCCAAAGCCGTGATGTTGCAACTGGACGTTGGCCGCAGCGAAAGCTTTGCCGATTTCGGTACTCGGGTTGAGCAGGCGTTACAGCAGACCTTCGAGCGTCAGCGTTTTGATTTCCTGATCAACAATGCCGGGGTCGGTCTGCATGTGAGCTTCGCCGAGACCAGCGTCGAGCAATTCGACATGCTGATGAACGTGCATCTCAAAGGGCCGTTCTTCCTGACTCAGCAGTTACTGCCGCTGATCAACGATGGCGGCCGGATCATCAACATCTCCAGCGGCCTCGCGCGTTTCACCATCCCGGGCGCCAGTGCTTATGCGGCGATGAAAGGCGCAATTGAAGTACTGACCCGCTATCAGGCGAAAGAGCTGGGCGCCCGGCAGATTGCCGTGAATACCTTGGCGCCCGGTGCGATTGAAACCGACTTTGGTGGCGGGACGGTTCGCGATAATGCGGCGGTGAATGCGATGGTCGCCGACAACACCGCGCTGGGTCGTGCCGGCCAGCCGGATGACATTGGCGGGGCATTGGCGTTGTTGCTGTCGCCGGGTGCGCAGTGGATCAATGGCCAGCGGGTTGAAGCCTCCGGCGGCATGTTCCTCTAAAGTCAATGAAAACCTACCCCTGTAGGAGCTGCCGCAGGCTGCGATCTTTTGATCTTGATTTTTAACGGCAAGATCAACAGATCGC
>NZ_RWIL01000038.1:0-36032 GCF_009764635.1 Pseudomonas sp. PB103
TTTCGCTGGTGCAGGACTTCTCGCCGAACGAGTTCAAGAACAACGTGCTGGCCCTGGCTGACCTGGCCAAGTTCTTCAACTTGCCGACCATCCTCACCACCAGTTTCGAACAAGGCCCGAATGGCCCACTGGTGCCGGAACTCAAAGAGATGTTCCCGGATGCGCCGTACATTGCCCGCCCAGGTCAGATCAACGCTTGGGACAACGAAGACTTCGTCAAGGCGATCAAGGCGACTGGCCGCAAGCAGATCATCATTGCCGGTGTGGTAACCGATGTCTGTGTCGCGTTCCCTACGCTGTCGGCGCTGGCGGAAGGCTTTGATGTGTTCGTGGTCACCGATGCTTCCGGCACCTTCAACACCACCGTGCAGCAGGCCGCATGGAGCCGCATGACCCAGGCCGGTGCGCAGATGATGAACTGGTTCTCGGTGGCCTGTGAGCTGCACCGCGACTGGCGCAACGACATCGAAGGCTTGGGCAACCTGCTGTCGCAGCGCATCCCTAACTATCGCAACCTGATGAACAGCTACTCGGCGCTGACGGCGCAGCAAAAATAAGCCGACACAGCTACGCGAAAAGCCTGCCCTGAAAAGCAGGCTTTTTCGCATGCGTTGGCGATTGTATGGTCAACCACAGTCACCGCTTAGCCAGCGAGCAGCTCGCTGATCCACTGCGCTTGGCGAGCGACGTCTTGCACCGTGCCTTCCGGGAGGTCTTTTTGTGCCCGGGCAAGTTGGCTCAAGGTGTTTTGCTTGTGGCGCAGTTTGCGTTGCCACTTACTTAAAAACTCAGGGCTGCGCGCCTGCATCTGCAGCGGACCGAAGTACAACTCCTGGTCGGTATAGCTCACCGGTTCGTCACGTTCGGCGACGATGATTTCGTAGTCGAAGCGGTTCTCCCGCAGGATTTCCTCGCAGCGGATGCGGTAGCCGTTGTCCATCAACCATTGGCGCAGCGGTTGCTCGCCGCCATTGGGTTGCAGGATCAGGCGTTCGCTGCCGCTCAAGTGAGTTTTGCCGCTGGCGAGGATGTCGCGAATGGTCTCGCCGCCCATGCCGCAGACGGTGATCACGGTAATGCCATCGTCAGGTTTGATCGCCGCCAGACCATTGGCCAGGCGAACCGTGATGCGATCGTGCAAGTCGTTGTCGCGAACGGTGCGTTCGGCCGAACGGAACGGCGTCAACGCGACTTCGCCAGCCACCGCCGCTGCAATCACGCCGCGCCGCATCAGCGCCACCGGCAGATAGCCGTGATCGGAGCCGATATCGGCCAGTCGTGCGCCGGCCGGCACATGCGCGGCGACGCGCTCCAGGCGCATGGACAATGTCTGTTGGTTCAACGGCAACCCCTGTTCGCCCCATACCGGCGGCATTTTTCGCGGAAAAAGGGCTGCGACTTTGTCGAGCATCGCCGGGCGTGTCAAATCCCGGCGACAAAATCGACCAGGCCCATCGGCAGCACTGCGCTGCCGATGGCCTCACGGCATTAGCCGGCGAGCGTGGCGTTATCGATCACGAAGCGATATTTCACGTCACCTTTGAGCATGCGCTCGTAGGCATCGTTGATCTGCTCGGCGCGGATCAGTTCGATGTCGGAGACGATGCCGTGTTCGGCACAGAAGTCGAGCATCTCCTGAGTCTCGGCAATGCCACCGATCATCGAGCCGGCAATCGTGCGGCGTTTCATGATCAGGTTGAACACGTTCGGCGATGGGTGCGAAGTGGCCGGAGCGCCCACCAGCGTCAGCGCGCCATCGCGCTTGAGCAGTACGAGGAACGCATCGAGATCGTGTGGGGCTGCGACGGTGTTGAGGATCAAGTCGAAGCTCTTCGCGTGCGCGGCCATTTCCTCGGCATTGCGCGACACCACCACCTCATCGGCGCCCAACGCTTTTGCCGCCTCACGCTTGGATTCGGAGGTGGTAAAGGCAACGACATGCGCGCCCAGGGCATGCGCCAGTTTGATGCCCATGTGGCCCAGGCCGCCGATGCCGACCACACCGACTTTCTTGCCCGGCCCGGCGTTCCAGTGGCGCAACGGCGAATAGGTGGTGATGCCCGCGCACAGCAGCGGTGCGACCGCCGCCAATTGTGCTTGCGGGTGGCGGATGCGCAGCACGTAGCGTTCGTGTACGACGATGTTTTGCGCGTAGCCGCCCAGCGTCCAGCCCGGTGCATCCGCGGTCGGGAAGTTGTAAGTGCCGATCATGCCGTCGCAGTAGTTTTCCAGACCGCTTTCGCAGTCATCGCAGTGTTTGCAACTGTCGACGATGCAGCCGACGCCGACCAGATCGCCGACTTTGTAATCCGCAACATGCGCACCCACCGCCGAGACGCGACCGACGATCTCGTGCCCCGGCACGCAAGGAAATTGCGTGCCGGCCCACTCGGCGCGCACCTGATGCAGGTCGGAATGGCAGATGCCGCAGAAGGCGATATCGATCTGCACGTCATGGGCTGCCGGGGCGCGCCGCTCGATCTGCATGGGCTCAAGGGGTTTGTCGCCAGCATGGGCGCCGTAGGCATGTACAAGCATGGGAACATCCTCAGTCGATTTGTCGTGGGGACATTCTTGGGGTTTTGCCCCGCCGTGCAGTAGTGCATTCCTGTGCGATCCTTGCCTGATCCTGCGAGCCCTTGTGACGTTGCGCCGACAGACGTTTGCGCTGTTTGCAGGTAATCTGCCGGTTCTGACTAAAACAAAATCAAAGCAGGAGTCATTGATGCAAGCGATCCGTCTCGGTCTGGTGGGTTACGGCAAAATCGCCCAGGATCAACACGTCCCGGCGATCCACGCCAACCCCGGTTTTCAGCTGGTGTCCGTTGCCACGCAAGGCAAGCCCTGCGCCGGCGTAGAGAATTTTCAGTCCTTGAGCGAGTTGCTCGAAAACGGCCCGCCGGTCGATGCGATCGCGTTCTGCACGCCGCCGCAGGGCCGCTTTGCTTTAGTGCAGCAAGCACTGGCCGCCGGCAAACATGTGCTGGTGGAAAAGCCGCCATGCGCGACGCTGGGAGAGGCCATGGCATTGGTTGATCAAGCCTCGGAGCAGGGCGTCAGCGCGCTCTTCGCCTGGCATTCACGCTACGCGCCGGGCATTGCCATCGCCCGAGACTGGCTCGCCACGCGCACTTTGCAAAGCGTGCAGATCGACTGGAAAGAAGACGTGCGCAAATGGCACCCCGGCCAGACCTGGATCTGGCAACCCGGCGGCCTCGGCGTATTCGATCCGGGCATCAACGCGCTGTCGATCGTCACCCACCTGCTGGCGCTGCCACTGTTTGTCGAATCCGCCGAACTGCGCGTGCCGAACAACTGCCAATCACCGATCGCCGCCTCGATCAAAATGTCCGACGCGCAGCACCTTGGTGTGCGGGCGGAGTTTGATTTTGATCACGGGCATGATGAGCTTTGGAGTATCGAGGTTCGCTGCAAGGAAGGCGTGTTACGACTGGATAATGGCGGGGCGCTGTTGAGTATTGATGGTGTGCGTCAGACAGTGTCGGAAGAGGGTGAGTACGCGGCGGTGTATCGGCATCTTCAGCAGTTGATTGCCGAGAAGGGCAGTGATTTGGATTTGCAGCCGTTGCGGTTGGTGGCGGATAGTTTTTTTGTTGGGAGCCGGGTCTCGGTCGAGGCGTTTTATGACTGATCAAGGACCATCCCAGCCATAGACCTTTCAATTGTCAGCGGAATTGTGTCGCAACATAACCAGCAACACCGAGCTTCACATTCCTTCGAGGCTAATCGACAATGCACGCTCTGCTCCGGGGTAGTTCAGCGGTAGAACACTCGGCTCTTAACCGGGTGGGCGCTGGTTCGAATCCAGCCCCCGGACCCATTACATCGTAGGGTCACAAGGAAGTATGTCAAGGCGCGTCAGTGAGTACGGCGAAAGCCGTGGAGTGAACGCCGGTTATGCGGTTTATCAACTGTCTAACGCGTTGATCGCTTCGCAAAACGATGCTGCTCCGCAGACACTCAATCGGGTCGAGCGCTGGCAACGGGTTGTCGAACAGCTGATGAACGGCAACGCCCAATATGGGGCTCGCTTGCCATTTGCCGATTTACCGGAATGGGCCACGCTGGAAGTGGCTACGGGCGGTTTCGCCACTGGCCAACTCCTGGCCGGTGGGGATCTGACGACCCACGAGCATGAGTTGGCAGCGTCAATCCCCGGTATTCGCACAGGTCATGAACGATTTGATCTTAATGTCTGGCATCTTTCCGATGCGGGCGTTACAGCGCTACAAGAGCGTTTGGGGAAAGGCAACTATCAGATTGATGTCCCGGAGGAGGCTGCACTGCTGACGGTGGCATGGCTTCTGCTCCATCAGCGTATTGACGAAGCACGAACGCTGATTGAGCAGATCGCGCCTTTCTTTGATCGTCTGCGTTTCTTCCCGACTGCCATTGACGAGCCGCCGATTTCGACGGCCGAGGTGCATGTTTTTGATACCGCAACTGTCAGACAGCGGCTGACCCTGCAATTGGCTCAACCGCGTCTGGCCGTTCAAAAGCATGTTGTTGAAAATCGGCTGCCTCTTTACGACGCTGCGGTCTCGCTGTTTCTTTTGACGTATCAGGATGGCTGGCCTTGCAGGCACTACCCTGATGAATGGTTCGAGCGCGCGACCGCACTCGGCACGCAAGTCGTTGAAACGTGTGGCGCTGAAACTTACAAACTTGGTCCTTTCAAGACCCGGGCAGCGGAATTGTTTGCGTTACTCGCACAGTGTTCACGTGATCAAGCATCACTGACTGGCCGACACGTCGGTCGCATCCGGCGAATTGTCGATGACTTTGTCGCCAAACATGGCCATCCCGAATCCGACGCACACTCCATTAAGCGAGCAGAGCAGCGCAATCACGTGGCAGCCCCCGCGCATCATTTGATCGCCCAAGCTGTCTCGGCGCGTCTGGAAAACTATTCAGGTGCGGACGGTGTAAGTGACTTTTCGCCGTTGCTGAAATCCATCACCGACGAGGAGGCGAAGCGTTACGCGCTGACCGTCGGGACGATTATTCCGCCTGCAGTTCGTCGACGCCTTGAGCGTTGCCGCAAGGGCACTATCGCCGAACTGATTGACCATGGCTTGATTTCATCCGCAGACACCGTGGCGCAGGTTCTTCCAGCAATGACAGCTGAAATTTGTAGCGCTGCATATCGAGACGGGACGCTGCAATTGTTGGTTGGTACGACTTATTGTGCCTTCCGCCGTCGTCGATCGTTGTTACTGTTCAACCTGCAAAGTCAGGTCAAAATTGTAGAGCTACCTTGGGTCGCAGCTTTAGAGAGTGAGCGTGAGGCCGACGTTATCTCAACTGCAGGCGCCAGACAGGCGTTAATCGAAGCCTCTGCATTGACCCTCTCTGCGTTTCCGCAGGCGATTCTTCCTAACAAACTGTTGCAGGAGTTTGTTTCACTGGCTGAATCGGCGAAGCTGGATCTTCCCTTCGTCGAAGAGGTGGCCGCTGACATTTTCATGGGCGCGTTCTCCAATAAGTTTGCGAGAGCGGCCAGGCATTCGGCCAGATTGATGGCCGGAACGCTCTACGCCCGCTATTACGACATTGATACGGATAGGCTGGCGGGCCTTCCCGATCAGCGCCGATCACGACGCAAAAGTAAACCCCGTGATGCATTGGCGACGCTGTGCGCGCAACGTGCAAACGTCACCTTGGGCGGGTGGCAGTCAGCGGTTAACGGCAAGATCCTCGAACAGCAACAGATTCTGACAACGCACAATCTCGCGCTTTTGTTTGGCGAATTGGATCTCAAAACGCTGCTGCATCACCGTTTGAATGCGTTGGCCCTGGCGTGCTTCGACTGGATTTGCAGACGCCAGCAGATGCCAATCAAGTGTTACCATGCCCAACTGGTGATGTTGAAAAACACCGCATATGCCTGGCGGCAAATGATGTTTTACCTGTCGATGCTGGATGGCGAGATGATGCGTTCTGCGCTCGACAGCGTAGAGTCGCATTTTGCGGTGCAATCCAGTGAGTTCCGGGAAAGATTTCTGCCTGCCATGGTTGGGCTGCGTGTCGCCGCGGCCGGGCATCGGTTGACCTTGAGTCGCCAAGAAGATGAAGGTGCGAGGGTTTTTCTGGGATGGACCACTGAGCGACACTGGTTGATACCCTCGTAACGGCTGAGCCTCGAACCGCCGCAGATCTGCCAGGACGCTGCCACAAGCCCGTAGTGAAAAGCAGGCTTGTGGAGCATGACGTCCCTTCAGAAACGATCCAGTCGATAGAGTTTGCCATCTGGCCACGTGCAGACATCCCGCGCCCCCGCCATCCCGACAACCATCTCCGCCGTCACCGCCGCCTGCGTCAGCCCCAGATGCTGATGACCAAACGCTAGCAACACCTTGCCCCCACACACGCGATCTATCACCGGCAGCGAATCCGGCAACGACGGCCGAAAACCCATCCACGGCGTTGCACTTTCAGCGCTCAGATCCTTGCGAAACAATCCCTGGCTTAACCGATGCAACTGCCACGCGCGCTCCATGCTCGGTGGTTTCTCCAGCCCGGCAAATTCAACCGTACCCGCCAGCCGCAATCCCTCAGTCATCGGCGTCATGATGAACTTGCGTTCCAGTGAGGTGACGGGGAAGGGCAGGCGGTCGTGTTCCTGCGGCAGCATCAGGTGATAACCGCGCTCGGTGTCCAGCGGGACTTTCTCGCCGGTGAGCGCGGCGGTGAGTTTTGCCGAGTGCGCGCCGCAGGCAATCAATACGCGGCTCGCGGTCAGACCACCATTGCCGGTGATCAACGAAACGCCGTTGTCCTGAACATGGCCTCCCTGCACCTGTTGCTGCAGAAAACTCACGCCGCTCGCTTTTGCTGCGTCAACCAACTCACACACCACCCGGTACGGGTCGATGAAATGGCCGGTGCGCGGAAAGAACAAACCGCCCTGAATCTGCTCGCTGAGTTGCGGCGCAGTGTCCTGAATGGCTTTGGCCGGCCAGTAATCGACGGGTACTTCCTGCTGACGCAATCGAGCTTGCAAGGCATCGAGGGTCTGACGCGATTCAGGGCGTTCGAACACCAGCAACGAGCCGTCGATCTTGAGCAGGTCAGGCCGCGCGATGTCCGCGAGCAAGCGCTGCCAGGCGTCCAGACTGCTTTCATTGAGCGCGCGCAATCCGGCCACGGTGTTCTGAAACGGCTCCGCCCGCAGATTCAGCAGCAACCGCGTGAACCACGGCAAGGCGCGGGGCAGGTATTTCCAGTCCAGTCGCAGCGGCCCCATCGGGTCGAGCAGCATGGCCGGCAGGCGTTTGAGGATCGACGCATCGGCAATCGGAAACACCTGTTCAGTCGCCAAGTGCCCGGCGTTGCCGAAGGAGGCGCCGTGGCCCGGTCGCTGTTGATCGATGACCACCACGCGCAGACCCTGGCGCGCGAGGCGCAATGCGCAGGCGACGCCGATGATGCCGGCGCCGACCACCGCGATGTCGTGGGAGACGTTATTCGCCATGGTTCCGGGCTTCCCTGTGCCCATCGAGCAGGCGACTCAAGTGCAATGGATTGGCCTGTTTCAGTGCGGTCGGCAACAAGCTGTCGGGGAAATCCTGATAACAGACCGGGCGCAGAAAACGCAGGATCGCTGCCGTGCCCACGGATGTCGTTCGCGAGTCGGAAGTCGCCGGGAAGGGCCCGCCGTGCACCATGGCATCACAGACTTCGACGCCGGTCGGCCAACCATTCACCAGTAAACGCCCGGCCTTGCGCTCCAGAGTCGGCAGCAGCGCGCGGACTTGCTCCAAGTCTTCATCATCCAGATGCAGCGTGGCGGTCAGTTGACCTTCCAGGTGCTCGGTGACCTGACGCATTTCTTCCACGCCGGCGCATTGCACGATCAGCGACGCAGCGCCGAACGCTTCGCCCTGCAGGTTGTGATCTGCGAGGAAATCTACCGCGTCGCTGACAAACACATGCGCCTGACCTTGATTCGGGGCGCTGCCAGCCTGGCCGATAGCCGCACCCGTCGCCCGAGGGTTTTCGTCCAGTGCATTCACCGCCGATGCATAGGCCCTGAAGATGCCTGGCGTGAGCATCGTCTGCGCCGGGCTGCGTTCAATCCGTTGCGCTGTGGCGGCGATAAAACTGTCCAGCGCCGCACTTTTCAGCGCTACGACCAATCCCGGATTGGTACAAAACTGCCCGGCACCCAACGTCAGCGAAGCGACAAAACTTTCGGCCAACGCTTGCGTGCGGTTTTGCAAAGCCGCCGGAAACAGCAACACCGGGTTGATCGAACTCATTTCCGCGTACACCGGAATCGGCTCGGGCCGCGACTGCGCCGCTTGCATCAGCGCCAGACCACCGCTGCGCGAGCCAGTAAAACCGACGGCTTTGATGCGTGGATCGCTGACCAGCGCGATACCGACTTCGCGCCCGGAACCGTACAGCAGCGAAAACACACCTTCCGGCAAACCACAGGTTTTAACTGCTTGTGCCACCGCGCGGCCAACCAGTTCGCTGGTGCCGGGATGCGCACTGTGCGCCTTGACGATCACCGGGCAACCGGCCGCCAGCGCCGACGCGGTGTCACCGCCCGCGACCGAAAACGCTAACGGAAAATTACTCGCGCCGAAAACCGCCACCGGCCCCAGCGCAATCTGCCGTTGACGCAGATCCGAACGTGGCATCGGTTGGCGATCCGGCTGCGCGTTGTCGACGCGCACATCCAGCCATTCGCCCGCGCGCACGGTGCGTGCGAACATTCTCAATTGTTGGCAAGTGCGCCCGCGTTCACCCAACAGGCGAGGGCGCGGCAGTCCGGTTTCCGCCATGGCGCGGTCGATCAATTCATCGCCGATGGCTTCTATTTCCACGGCGATGCTTTCCAGAAATTCAGCGCGGACATTCAGGGGTGTCTCGCGATAAGCGTCGAACGCCGCCCAGGCCAATGCGCAAGCGTGCTCGACGTGTTCGGCCGAACCGCCGGCATAGGCCGGTTCCAGCGCGGTATCCGTGGCCGGGTTGATGCCTCGAATGGCTTCGCGGTTGCCCGCAACCGTGTGCTGGCCGATCAGCATGTGCCCCGTCAGAGTCATGGTGTTTTCCTGATGAAAGTAGTGATGCCTGCCGTGAGTCAAAAACTGCACGGCAAGCGAAAGAAAAGATCAGGCGAAGTTCTGTTCTGCCGACCAGTTCTCGTACCAGTGACGGAACAGCGAGTACTGCTTCTCGGCATAACGTCGCTGCGAGTCGCTCAACGCATCGGTTTCGTTGAAGTGCAGGGTGTATTCCTTGTCGCCGTTGAGCACCATCAAGTGCTTGTAATACAGCACCAGGTCGCAGCCTTCATCGAACGACGACAGCACTGCCAGCGCCGATTCCAGCTCCCGCGCCTGACGCCGCGCCTTGGCATCTCCTTGAGCGGCCTTCTTGCTCAGCGCCACCAATTGCAGCACTTCGCGGGGCAGGGCGTTGCCGATGCCGGTGATTGCGCCGGTGGCGTTGCAGTTGACGAAACCGTGTACCACTTGCGTGTCGACGCCGACCATCAGGGTCACGTCTTCATCTTTGGAGGTGATGTTTTCGGCGGCGTAACGCAGGTCGGCGCCACCGCCAAATTCCTTGAAGCCGATCAGGTTCGGGTACTCGCGGCGCAGTTCAAAGAACAGGTCGGCGCGGGTGGCGAAACCGTAGTAAGGGCTGTTGTAGATCACCGCCGGCAGGTTCGGCGCCGCTTGCAGAATGGCTGCGAAGTGGGCCTTTTGCGCAGTGGCCGAAGCGCCACGGGACAGTACGCGCGGAATCACCATCAAACCTTGCGCGCCGACTTTTGCCGCATGCGCCGCGTGGGCGACTGCTTCACGGGAATTCACCGCGCCGGTGCCGACAATCGTAGGAATACCCGCCGCCACTAGACGCGCCACGCCTTCCTGCCGCTCGGCCTCGGTGAGCAGCGGCCAGTCGCCCATCGAGCCGCAATACACCACGGCGCTCATGCCGATATCGATCAGCTCGCGACCCTTGGCCACCAGCGCGTCGAAGTCCGGTTTGCGCTGGGCGGTGCACGGGGTCATCAGGGCCGGCATGCAACCGGTGAAGATGTTGTCGCTCATTGTTTTAACTCCTTGGCACATCATTCAAATTGAGTTGAAAAGTCTGCGTGGTGGCTCAGATGCCCCACGCGAACGGGTCTGCTTCGTCGATCAGCAAGGTGCTGTCGGCGGTCATGTAGGCGCGGCCAGTGATGAACGGGCGAATGCGTTCGCCCTCCCATTCGAAGCGGCCTTCGAATTGGCTGCCGGTGATGCTCGCCTGCACCCAGGTCACACCGGGTTGCAGCTTGTCGTCGGCAGCGAGGCAAGCGAGTTTGGCGCTGGTGCCGGTGCCGCACGGGGAGCGGTCGTAGGCTTTGCCGGGGCACATGACGAAGTTGCGGCTGTCGGCGTTGGCGTCATCGGCGAACAGTTCGATGTGGTCGATCACCGCGCCGTCTTCGCCATGAATGCCTTGGTCTTCGAGGGCCTTGAGCATTGCCCAGGTGTAAGTCGTGAGGTGTTCGACGTTGTCCATCGTCAGCGTCTGGCCGTGCTCGGAAACGAGGAAAAACCAGTTGCCGCCGTAGGCGATGTCGCCGAAGACGCGGCCGAATCCCGGCACATCCACCGGCACCTGTTTGCGATGGCGGTAAGCGGGGACGTTGCCCAGCGTGACCGCGCCGTCGTCATGCAACGTGGCGCTGACCGGGCCGACCGGCGTGTCGATCTTGTGCACGCCGGGTTGGATTTTTCCCAGGTATTGCAATGAATTGATCAGGCCGATGGTGCCGTGGCCGCACATACCGAGGTAACCGGCGTTGTTGAAGAAGATCACCCCGCACGTGGCGTCCGGCGACACCGGTTCGCAATACAACGCGCCGACCAGCACATCGTTGCCGCGCGGTTCCAGCAGGCAGGCGCGGCGCCAGACGTCATGCTGATTGCGCAGGGCATCGCGCTTTTCCACCATCGTGGTGCCGGCCAGATCGGGGAAACCGCTCATCACCAGACGCGTGGGTTCACCGCCGGTGTGGGAATCAATGACGTGTACTTCTTTCATGAATAGATCCCGTTGGATGATTTCAGTAGGCGCCGGCAGGGCGCGCGGTCACGGTCGAGGCAGGGGCGGCGACTTCGCTTTCTTCATCGTCTTCTTCCAGACGCAGCAGGTGCGCCGGTACGCCCGTTGCGGCGCCCCAGTAATAAATACCGGTGGCGCAAACGGCGACGACAATGGTGTCGAACGGATGAGCGAGGATGCCGAGGCCACCAAAGGTGCCGAGTTTCGACAGGACGATGGTTACTGCGTAGAAGGCGATCAACCACGCCGAGGAGCGCACCTGGCTGGCCAGATTGAGGTGAGCGGTCGGCACGAAACGGCCGCACAGCAGGTACACAACGAACATCAGAATTTGCAGACCAAGCAGCCACGACACGGTGTTCCAGCCCGACCAGTAAACGATCAGCGCGGCGATGATGAACGACACCGGCCCGAGCACGCCCATGCACTTGACCCGGAACGGACGCGGCATGTTTGGCGCATTGCGGCGCAACGCTGCCACCGTCACGGGCGCCACGGCGTAGCTCAACACCAGCGCGGCGGACACTACGTTGATCAGCGCTTCCCACGACGGAAACGGCAGGGTCCAGAACACCGACAGGGCAAAGGTCAGCCACAGCGCCGGACGTGGGATGCCGGACTTCTCGTCGATGTGGGTGAAGACTTTGAAGAAGGTGCCAGTCTGCGCCCAACCGTAGATCACGCGCGGCGTGGCGTTCATGTAGATGTTGCCGCAGCCGCTCGGCGAGATCACCGCATCGGCGACCACCAGATACGCCAGCCAACCCACGCCCAGCGCCAGTGCGATGTCGCGGTACGGCAGGGAGAATTCCTTGCTGATCCCGGCCCAGCCATTGGCGAGCATTTCGGTCGGGATGCTGCCGAGAAAGGCCATTTGCAGCAGCACATAAATCAGCGTCGACAGCAGCACCGAGAGGATCAGCGCGATAGGAATGGTGCGCTGCGGATTCTTCACTTCACTGGCCACCGAGATGATCGGTGTCAGCCCCAGATAAGCGAAAATCACGCCACCCGCCGACACTGCCATTTCGACACCGGACAAGCCGAACGGGGCGAAACCTTGCACGTGGAAGTTGGCGGGTTTGAAGAAGGTGAACAGCACGCCGATCACCAGCAGCGGCACGATGAACTTGAACACGCTGACCAGATTGTTGGCCTTGGCGAAGGTCTTCACGCTGCGGTAGTTGAGCAGGAAAAACACGCACAACAGACCGAACTGCACCATCCAGCCGAGAATCGTCGGGTTGCCGCTGCCCGCCTGGGTCAGCTCGGGAAACCATGCCGCCGCGTATTGGCGCGAAGCAACCACTTCGATCGCCACCAGACTGGAAAACGCGATCAGGGTGATGAAGCCCATCAGGTAGCCGAGCAGCGGCCCGTGGGAGTAAACCGGGTAACGCACGACGCCGCCGGCACGCGGTAGCGCGGCGCCCAGTTCGCAGTAGACGATGCCCAGCAACAACACGGCAAAACCGCCCAGCAGCCAGGAAAAGATCCCTGCCGGCCCGGCAATCGCGGACACGTGACTGGCCGCGAACAACCAGCCGGAACCGAAGATCGCTCCCAGCCCGATAAATGTGAGGTCGATCAGTGAAAGCTGTTTTTTGAACTTGCCTTGGCCTGACATGGCATCGCCTTCTTGTGAGTTATTGGATAGGCAGTGGGGTGTCACTGGGGCCAGACTTTGAACCGAACAGGCGGGCGGCGATTGATGTTTTATCGCCGGTTCGATGACGAAATCAGCACAATTGCACCGATCAACCGCGGCCCTCGACACGGTCGGGACGATCCTGCAATCTGCATGCAAATGCCGCCCGGCTTAACCTTCGACAGGGGAGCAACCCTTGATGCAGAGCGCGTTATCGATGCTGTCCCAAGGCGTTGACGGCAATCGCCCGCACACCCTTGAAGCGTTACTGGCCGGCGCCGCGCAGCTGTTGCCGATGCTCGACGTGATTCCCAACGCGGTGATTTTCATCAAGGACGTGCAAGCGCGTTACGTGCTTGCCAACCGCACGCTAGTGCAGCGTTGCGGCCTGAAGGATTTGCGCCCGTTGCTCGGAAAAACCAGTGCACAGGTGTTCCCGGCGCAACTGGGGCCTGGGTATACCGAGCAGGATCGCAAAGTGCTGGAGGAGGGGTGGGTACTGGAGGATCAGCTCGAACTGCATCTCTACGGCAGTCGCGAACCGGGTTGGTGCCTGACGCACAAACAACCGTTATATAACCGCGACGGTGAGATCATCGGTCTGGCGGGGATTTCGGTCGATCTGCAATCGGCCAGCGAAACCCATCCGGCGTTCGAGCGGCTGGCCGCCGTCGACGAGCATATCCGTGGCCATTTCAATCGCCGTGTGACCTTGGGTGAACTGACGCGGATTGCCGGCATTTCCGTGGCGCAACTGGAGCGTTACTGCAAACGCGTGTTCCACCTGACGCCCCGGCAGATGATCCAGAAAGTGCGCCTGGAACACGCTCATCGCTTGCTGCACAGCGACCTGCCGATCACTGACGTAGCCTTGCAATGCGGCTACACCGATCACAGCGCTTTCACCCGTCAGTTCAAGGCCTCGACCGGCTTCACCCCGCGCCAGTACCGCCAGGCAACAGGCCACTGATGCCCATACCCCTCAAACACCGCACCCCCCTGTAGGAGCTGCCGCAGGCTGCGATCTTTTGATCTTGTTTTTTACGGTCAAGATCAAAAGATCGCAGCCTTCGGTAGCTCCTACAGAGGGGATTTCAGGCGAGGACGGTGAGCCATGCCGACAGCAGCAGTAACAGCGCCAGCGCCGCATTCATCCGCTTGAACGCCTGCGGTGTGCCGAACAACCGTGCGCTGCCGACACCGAGCAATGCCCAGAACGTCATGCATGGCAACGACACCAACAGAAAGGCCAGCGACAACACCAGCAGCCACAGCGTTTTGTCACCGCCGCCGACAAACACGCTGACCACCGCCACCGCCATCATCCACACCTTGGGATTGACCAGTTG
Source organism: Pseudomonas sp. PB103 (assembly GCF_009764635.1). NCBI lineage: Bacteria > Pseudomonadati > Pseudomonadota > Gammaproteobacteria > Pseudomonadales > Pseudomonadaceae > Pseudomonas > Pseudomonas sp. PB103. The sequence goes on from NZ_RWIL01000038.1 coordinate 14,095, forward strand.
CAACAATGCCGCGCCCATCGCGCTGATGCCTTGATCTGGCGCATCCGTTGAATCCAGCGAAGGCGGCGCACTGCGAAAGATCTGCCACGCCAGCCAGCTCAACCAGAGCACCCCGCCCCAGGCCATGGCTTGCTGCACACGCGGAAAGCGCAACAACGTTTCGCCGGCACCGAGCCCTACCACCAACACAATCAGCGCCGCCGCCGCGCAGGCAGACAGAATGATCGGCAGCGTGGCGAACAACCCCTGACGCGAGCTGTGGCTCAACACCAGAATATTGGTCGGCCCCGGCGTGATCGAGGCAACGAAAGCAAACAACAGAAAGGGCAGTAACGAAGCCATGATGCTGATTCCCTGCAAGTCAAAAACAGGGAGCCATGATCACCAGTCGACGCGCGTCAGTCTGGAAGATTTGAGCAGCGCTTGCGGTAGTCGGCTGGGGTCAGTTGATAGGCGCGGCGGAACCAGCGACCGAGATGACTTTGATCGGCAAAGCCGAGCACGCTGGCGACCTGCACCGGCGTGTCTCCCCGCGCAAGCAACTGCCGCGCCTTGGCCAGACGCAACTGGATCAGGTAGGCGTGCGGCGCCAGCCCGAAGGCAGCCTTGAAGGCGCGGGTCAGACGAAAACGGTCGATAGCACAGACTCGGGCCAGGTCATCGAGACCGATGTCCTCGTAGACGTAAGCGTGCAGATAATCGCGCGCGACTTGCGCCACCCGTGGCAGACGCGGATCGACCTCCTGCCGTTTGCGCCAGTCCAGATGACGCGTCAGCGAGCCCAGCAGACCGTCGATGGCGGTCTGGCGAACGATGCGCAAGTCACCGTCATGCAGGGCATGGAAGGCTTGAACGATGGCGGCGCAAAGGCGCGAATCCTGGCTCAGCGTGTCGGCAAAGCCAGGCTGACTGTCGGCCGGTGCGTCCTCGAACAGCGCATGCATTTCACGCTCAAGCCAATGCGGATCGAGGTAGAGCATCGAATAGGTAAAGCCTTCCTCGGTCGGCGCCTGCCCATCGTGAATCTCCCCCGGCTCCAGCAAGAACACGTTACCCGGCGTACTGCGATGACGCACGCGGCGGCAATTGAACTGCTGCACGCCTTGCTCGGTGACGCCGACAAGAAAACTGTCATGCCAGTGCGGGTCGTAGGCGTGCCCCTGAAAATGCGCGCGAATCGATTCAATCCCGGTATCGACATCCTGGGACAGATCAATCCAACTGCGTTTATCCACGGCAGGCTCCTAGGCTCGGCTTCGACAAATACGGCCTCATAAAATACCGCGCAGCGACCACCGGCGTTTAGAACATTTGTGCAAATGGGCAACGGCAAACGGCTAGACTCTACACGTCAACACCCACATGCAGCAGGTGAACGCGATGATCGGCCCACTGCAACACCGATGCGCGCCGTGGCTCACGCTCTGCCTGATTGCCCTCAGCCTCACGCTGACTGCCGGCTGCTCAAACCGCAAACACTATCCGCCCTCGGGCGTCGGCGACAGTTGCTACGCCAAGGCATTGCCGACGGTCGGCGAGGGCGGCCTCGCCTGGGGCTCCAGCCTGAACATGGCGCGGCAGAAATCGATGAACAACTGCATCCGCTACGCCGGCCGCTCCGGGGGCACGCCCAATACGTGTCAGGTGGTGTTGGCCAAGTGCAAATGATTGAGGCACTGATATCCAGACGAAAAAAAACCGCCTTTGCGGGGCGGTTCTTTAAACCTCGGTTTGCGACCGAGGTTGGATGCTTCACTAGCTACACTGACGTGGGCCATAGTATGAATCTTTGCCCAGCCATGCAACGTCAATTTTGCACGTAGAGGACTCTTTGCCTATTTTTTCAGTGATGAAAAACCTGGCAGAAATGACGTTTTACAAATCCGCTTATCAAGTGTGCCTGCGCGCCTCGAATTGAAGGTTATGATGCCGGCGCTCATGTGTTGGTACTGCGTTGAGGTTTGGCTGGCAACTTAACGGTTTCATTCCCTCTGACACGGTTTTTGCAGCCGTGCCGGAATGATGGTTCGGAGGGGGTTCAACCGGCCGCCTCACTAGCTGCACTGACATGTAGCCTGAAGGCATTCGTGATCCGGTAAGTCTGCTGGAGGTTTGGCCCCCAGCCTTGGAGGCCAAACGTATGAAGCTTTTGCTACGTACGCTGAGCCTCGTGTGGAGATTGTTTAAAGCATTGCGCTTTTACGAGTTCCTGCGAGACCACTTTGACGATCTGAAGTAGCGATCGTCTCGTGGGGAAACCCGTTTTGGTCGTTCGACTGAAGCGGGTTTTTTTCTGTGTTGAGCTGTCAAAAGTAGGAGTTTTGTATTTGTTCGGCTCAAGTGGTGTAGGGCATTTCCGTCATCACGTGTAGTTATCTTCCTGCTTTGCTGGTTATTGATAGCGTCAATAACAACCATTAACTCAATGAAGTTCTCATATCGACTCGTCGGCGTAAGATCGGCTCCATTCCCAACCACTGTAATCGGAGCACAACCATGAAACGCCAGACACTTCTCGGCATCGCCTTCTCGATCTTCGCACTCAACGCCTTCGCCGCCATTGAAACCGACCCACTGTTCAGCGATGCGGTCGCCGCAACCGAAACCGATCCTCTGTTCAGCGATGCAGTCGCTGCGACTGAAACCGACCCGTTGTTCAGCGACGCCGTGGCTGCCGATGGATCAGATCGCCTGAAAGGCAATCTGGTCGCCGAAGGTGGTGCAGATCGCTTGCTCGAACGCCGTGCAGTCTGAATGCCGTTTTTACCGCAGTACCCACGAAAAGCCCGGCCAGTTCAGCCGGGCTTTTTAACGTCTTCAGGCAGGCAATACGCCTGACACGCCATAAAAGTGTTCGATTACCGGATAGCCAAACCGTGCTCCAATTGCTCGCCTCAGCGCGGCGGCGTACTGTGACCGGTGATGCCGTAAAACCGTGAACCCATAATAACGACAAGATCGAGCACCGCCCCATGGACAGCCATCTGCTGAGCGACCGCAGCAGCGTGTTTCGTCACGCTGACCCTTATGCCGTCTCCGACTACGTCAACCAGCACGTCGGCCAGCACTTCATCGGTCTGTCCAAAACCACCCATCCGCAAGCCAGCCTCAACCATCGCAAACTCGCTGACCTCGATCTGGCCCGCATCAGCTATGGCGGCAGTGTTCGCGTGACATCATTAGCGCTGGAAACCGTGTTCCACCTGCAAGTCCTGCTGCAAGGCAATTGCCTGTGGCGCGGGCACCAGCGCGAGCAGCATCTGGTGCCGGGGGAGTTGCTGTTGATCAATCCGGACGATCCGGTTGATCTGACCTACTCGGATGACTGCGAGAAATTCATCCTCAAAGTGCCGGTCAGCGTGCTCGAATCGGTGTGTGACGAGCAGCGCTGGATACGTCCCTCGAGCGGCATTCGTTTTCTGCGCAATCATTATCGGCTGGATGAGCTGGAAGGCTTCACGAATCTGCTGGCGATGATCTGCCAGGAAGCCGAGGCCAGCGATCCGTTGTTGCGGGTGCAGGAGCATTACGCGCAGATCATCGGCAGCAAGTTGATCTCGCTGATGAGCACCAACGTCAGCCGCGAAAATCTGAGTGCGTCCAGCGTCAGTTTCGAGCGCATTCTCGATTACATCGAACGCAACCTGAAGCTCGATCTGTCCGCCGAACATCTGGCCACACAAGCGAGCATGAGCCCGCGTTCGCTGTACTCCCTGTTCGAGCGCCAACTCGGCGTCACGCCGATGCAATACATCCGTCAACGCAAGCTTGCGCGCATTCACGCCTGCCTCAGCGACCCGAGCTGCCCGGTGCGCAACCTCACCGAACTGGCGCTGGACTACGGCTTCCTGCACCTGGGCCGTTTCTCCGAAAGCTATCGGCAGCAATTCGGCGAACTGCCGTCGCACACCTTCAAACGTCGCCACTGATCGCCCTTCGAAACAATCCGAATCACCTGCCGCGCTGTCCTGCACAAAACGGATAGCGATCTGCAGGATTCGGCTATTGCCCCGTGCTGCGCCTCCCTAATCTGACCTGGCCTGAACAATAACAATGGAGGCCCTGGCCATGTCCCTGGGAATCGACTACCTCAATGCCATGCTTGAAGAAGACAAAGACAAGGGCGCCTACCGCTGCAAGCGGGAGATGTTCACCGATCCGCGTCTGTTCGAACTGGAGATGGCGCACATCTTCGAAGGCAACTGGATTTACCTCGCCCACGAAAGCCAACTGCCCAACAACAACGATTTTCTGACCACCACCATGGGGCGCCAGCCGATCTTCATCGCGCGCAACAAGGACGGTGTGCTCAATGCCTTCCTCAATGCCTGCAGCCATCGCGGCGCCATGCTTTGCCGGCACAAGTCCGGCAACCGCTCCAGCTACACCTGCCCGTTCCACGGCTGGACGTTCAACAACAGCGGCAAACTGCTCAAGGTCAAAGACCCGAGCGAAGCCGGTTACCCGCAAGGCTTTAACTGCGAAGGCTCGCATGACCTGACCAAGGTCGCGCGTTTCGAGTCCTATCGCGGCTTTCTGTTCGGCAGCCTGAATGCCGATGTGAAATCCCTTACCGAGCACTTGGGCGAGTCAGCGAAGATCATCGACATGATCGTCGATCAATCGCCGGACGGTCTGGAAGTGCTGCGCGGCTCCAGCTCGTATATCTATGAAGGCAACTGGAAACTCACTGCCGAAAATGGTGCCGACGGTTATCACGTCAGCTCCGTGCACTGGAACTACGCCGCCACCCAGAACCAGCGCCAGCAACGCGAAGCGGGTGAAGCGATCAAGACCATGAGCGCTGGCAGCTGGGCGAAGAAGGGCGGCGGTTTCTACTCCTTCGATCACGGCCATCTGCTGCTCTGGACCCGCTGGGCCAACCCTGAAGACCGTCCGGCCTATGAGCGCCGTGACGAACTGGCGCGTGATTTCGGCCAGGCCCGCGCTGACTGGATGATCGAAAACTCGCGCAACCTGTGCCTGTACCCGAACGTGTATTTGATGGATCAGTTCAGTTCGCAGATTCGCATCGCCCGGCCAATCTCGGTCGACAAGACTGAAATCACCATTTACTGCATCGCCCCCAAAGGCGAGAGCGCCGAGGCGCGCGCCAAACGCATTCGCCAGTACGAAGACTTCTTCAATGTCAGCGGCATGGCCACGCCGGATGATCTGGAAGAGTTCCGCTCGTGCCAGACCGGTTACGGCGCCGGGCGCGGCTGGAACGACATGTCCCGGGGCGCGACCCATTGGGTGGAAGGCGCCGACGCTGCCGCCGAAGAAATCAACCTCAAGCCATTGCTTTCCGGCATGCGCACCGAGGACGAAGGCCTGTTCGTGCTGCAACACAAGTACTGGCAGGAGACCATGCTCAAAGCCGCTGCCGCCGAGCCACAACTGATCCCCGTGGAGGCTGTGTGATGAGCAATCTCTACGACAATGTGCGTGATTTTCTCTACCGCGAAGCGCGTTATCTCGATGACGGCCACTGGGATCAATGGCTGGAGCTGTACGCCGCCGACGCGACTTTCTGGATGCCGGCCTGGGACGACAACGACACGCTCACCGAAGACCCGCAAAGCGAAATCTCGCTGATCTGGTACGGCAACCGTGGTGGCCTCGAAGACCGCATCTTCCGGATCAAGACCGAGCGCTCCAGCGCGACGATTCCCGACACCCGCACCTCGCACAACCTGAGCAACATCGAGATCGTCGAGCACAGCGCCGACCAGTGCCAGGTGCGCTTCAACTGGCACACCCTGAGCTTTCGCTATCAGGTCACCGACAGCTACTTCGGCAGCAGTTTCTACACCCTCGATCTGCGTGGCGAACAGCCGCTGATCAAGGCCAAAAAAGTCGTCCTGAAAAACGATTACGTCCGTCAGCTCATCGACATCTACCACATCTAGTCGACACGGCGAGGTGCACCATGAATTTCCAGATCGCACTGAATTTTGAAGACGGCGTCACCCGTTTCATCGAGGCCGGCAGCCATGAAACTGTCGCCGACGCGGCGTATCGCCAAGGCATCAACATCCCGCTGGACTGCCGTGACGGCGCCTGCGGCACCTGTAAGTGTTTCGCCGAAGCCGGGCGTTACGAGATGGGCGACAACTTCATCGAAGACGCCTTGAGCGCCGACGAACTCGCACAAGGTTATGTGCTGACCTGCCAGATGCGCGCCGCAAGCGATTGCGTGGTGCGAGTGCCGGTTGGCTCGCAGGTCTGCAAAACCGAACAGGCCAATTTTCAGGCGTCGATCAGCGCTGTCCGGCAGTTGTCCGAGAGCACCATCGCGCTGTCGATCAAGGGCGAGGCGCTGAGCAAACTGGCGTTTCTGCCGGGGCAATACGTCAACCTGCAAGTGCCGGGCAGCGAACACAGTCGTGCGTATTCCTTCAGCTCCTTGCAGAAAAATGGCGAGGTCAGTTTTCTGATTCGCAACGTGCCTGGCGGCTTGATGAGCAGCTTCCTCACCGGCCTGGCCAAGGCCGGCGACAGCATGAATCTGGCCGGGCCGCTGGGCAGTTTCTACCTGCGCGAAATCAAGCGGCCGCTGCTGTTGCTCGCCGGTGGTACCGGTCTGGCGCCGTTCACCGCGATGCTGGAAAAGATCGCCGAGCAGGGCAGTGCGCACCCGGTGCATTTGATCTATGGCGTGACCAACGATTTCGATCTGGTTGAACTGGATCGCCTCGAAGCCTTTGCCGCACGCATCGCCAATTTCAGCTTCGGCGCCTGTGTGGCCAACCCGCAGAGCGTGCACCCGCTCAAGGGCTACGTCACCCAGCACATCGAACCGCGCCACCTCAACGACGGTGACGTCGACGTCTACCTGTGCGGGCCACCGCCGATGGTCGAGGCGGTCAGCCAATACATCCGCGAGCAGGGCATCACCCCGGCGAATTTCTACTACGAGAAATTCGCCGCAGCCTGACCCCCGTATGTGGGCCTGCCTCTCATCGTGGTCTGCCCCTCATCTGTGGATTGCCCCCAATCTGTGGCCTGACTCTCATCTGTAGGTCTGCCCTTACCTGTGGCGAGGGGATTTATCCCCGATGGGGCGCGCAGCGGCCCTCGCTTTTGCCTTAACAGCAGGGGGCCGCTGCGCAGCCCATCGGGGCGGTGCGACGTTTCGCTAAATCCCCTCACCACAGTTTCGATATTCGTTTGCATCGAGGTTGTCATGAACGACAGATTCTCCAACAAAGTCGCGCTGGTCACCGGCGCGGCGCAAGGCATCGGCCGCCGCATCTGCGAGCGCCTGCTCAGCGAAGGCGCGCAAGTGGTCGCCGTCGACCGCTCCGAACTGGTTCACGAACTGCAAGGCGAGAGCGTTCTGGCACTGACCGCCGACCTTGAACAATACGCCGATTGCGCCCGGGTCATGGCCGAAGCCATCAACACTTTCGGTCGACTCGACATCCTGATCAACAACGTCGGCGGCACGATCTGGGCCAAGCCGTTCGAGCACTACCAGGTCGACCAGATCGAAGCGGAAGTGCGTCGCTCGTTATTCCCGACCTTGTGGTGCTGCCACGCCGCGCTGCCGTACATGCTCAAACAAGGCAGCGGCGCCATCGTCAACGTTTCCTCAATCGCCACCCGCAGCGTCAATCGTGTGCCGTACGGCGCGGCCAAGGGCGGCATCAACGCACTCACCGCGTGCCTGGCCTTTGAAAACGCCGAGCGTGGTATTCGCGTCAACGCCACCGCGCCCGGCGGCACTGAAGCGCCGCCTCGACGCATCCCGCGCAACGCCAGCGAACAGTCGCCGCAAGAGCAAGCCTGGTACCAGCAAATTGTCGCGCAAACCCTCGATAGCAGCCTGATGAAACGCTACGGCAGCCTCGATGAACAGGTCGGCGCGATCCTCTTTCTCGCCTCCGACGACGCCTCCTACATCACCGGCGTGACCTTGCCGGTCGGTGGCGGCGACCTTGGTTGAGCACTTCTCACGGAGCATTGATATGCAGCGAATCCTGATTGAAACCCTGACGGCGATCATCGTCGACCTGCCGACCATTCGCCCGCACAAACTGGCGATGCACACGATGCAAAAGCAGACGCTGGTGATCCTGCGCCTGCGCTGCAGCGATGGGGTTGAAGGCATTGGTGAAGCCACCACCATCGGCGGCCTTGCCTACGGTTACGAAAGCCCGGAGAGCATCAAGGCCAATATTGATGCGCACCTCGCGCCAGCGTTGGTCGGCATGGACGCCAACAACATCAACGCGGCGATGCAGCGGCTCGACAAGCTCGCCAAGGGCAACACCTTCGCCAAATCCGGCATCGAAAGCGCGCTGCTCGACGCCCAGGGCAAACGCCTCGGTTTGCCCGTCAGCGAACTGCTCGGCGGCCGCGTGCGCGACAGCCTGGAAGTGGCCTGGACCCTGGCCAGCGGCGACACCGCCCGCGACATTGTCGAGGCCGAACAGATGCTCGAAGCACGGCGTCATCGCATTTTCAAATTGAAGATCGGCGCCAACCCGCTGGAGCAGGATCTCAAGCACGTCGTGGCGATCAAAAAAGCTTTGGGCGAGCGCGCCAGTGTGCGGGTCGACGTCAACCAGTATTGGGACGAATCCCAGGCGATTCGTGGTTGCCAGGTATTGGGCGACAACGGCATTGATCTGATTGAACAGCCGATCTCGCGGGTCAACCGCTCGGGGCAGATTCGTCTGAATCAGCGCAGCCCGGCACCGATCATGGCCGATGAATCAATTGAAAGTGTCGAGGACGCCTTCAGCCTCGCCGCTGACGGCGCTGCCAGCGTGTTCGCCCTGAAAATCGCCAAGAACGGCGGCCCCCGCGCCGTGCTCAGAACCGCGCAAATCGCCGAGGCCGCCGGCATCGCGTTGTATGGCGGCACCATGCTCGAAGGCTCCGTCGGCACGCTGGCCTCGGCCCACGCCTTCCTCACGCTCAAGCAATTGACCTGGGACACCGAGCTGTTCGGGCCGCTGCTGCTGACCGAAGACATCGTCACCGAAAGGCCCGAGTACCGCGATTTTCATCTGCACATCCCGCACACACCGGGCCTCGGCCTGACCCTGGACGAACAACGTCTGGCGCGTTTTCGCCGCCATTGAGCCGTTGACCACTAGAGGAGAGCCACCATGCTGTTCCACGTAAAAATGACCGTGAAATTGCCCATCGACATGGACCCCGCCGTCGCCACTCGACTCAAGGCGGACGAGAAAGAACTGGCGCAGCGGCTGCAACGCGAAGGCCAATGGCGCCACCTGTGGCGCATCGCCGGGCACTACGCCAATTACAGCGTGTTCGATGTGCCCAGCGTCGAAGCGCTGCACGACACGCTGATGCAATTACCGTTGTTCCCGTACATGGACATCGAAATCGACGGCCTCTGCCGCCATCCGTCGTCGATCCACACCGACGACCGCTGAAGTCAGACACCAGATTCACTCCTGAACCCTGTGGGAGCTGGCTTGCCAGCGATAGCAATTGATCAGTTGCCATCGATGCTGAATGACCCACCGCAATCGCTGGCAAGCCAGCTCCCACAGGGATCTTACCTGGTTTGAAGAACTGCGTTCACACAACAACAAGATGAGGTAAAGCCACCATGACCGTGAAAATTGCCCACACCCCCGAGTTGCAAAAATTCTTCGCCGAAGCCGCCGGTTTCACCAACGACGACGGCAGCTCGCGCTTGAAAAACATCGTCCTGCGCGTGCTGCAGGACAGCGCGAAAATCATCGAAGACTTGGACATCAGCGAGAACGAATTCTGGAAAGCCGTCGACTACCTCAATCGTCTGGGTGGCCGCTCGGAAGCCGGGTTGCTGGTCGCCGGGCTCGGCATCGAGCATTTCCTTGATCTGCTGCAGGACGCCAAAGACGCGCAGATCGGCTTGACCGGCGGCACGCCCCGTACCATCGAAGGCCCGCTGTACGTGGCCGGCGCGCCGCTGTTCGAGGGCGAGTGCCGGATGGATGACGGCAGCGAGGAGGGCGTCGCCACACGGATGCTGCTTGAAGGCCAGGTGTTCGATCCTCACGGCCAACCGCTGGCCGGCGCCACCGTTGACCTGTGGCACGCCAACACGCGAGGCACCTATTCGTTCTTCGACCCGAGTCAGTCCGCGTACAACCTGCGCCGGCGGATCATCACCGACGCCGAGGGCCACTACCGCGTGCGCAGCATCGTGCCGTCCGGTTACGGCTGCGACCCGCAGGGCCCGACGCAGGAATGCCTGAACCTGCTCGGCCGCCACGGCCAGCGCCCGGCGCACGTGCACTTTTTCATCAGCGCGCCGGGGCATCGGCACCTCACCACGCAGATCAACCTGTCGGGCGATCAATATTTGTGGGATGACTTTGCCTACGCCACCCGTGAAGGCCTGGTCGGCGAAGTCGTCTTCCATGAAAGCGAAACCTCGGGACGTCACGCCGAACTCACGTTCGACTTCCAGCTGCAAGCAGCGCCGGACGCCAGCGCCGAACAGCGCAGCCAACGCCCGCGCGCCTGACCCCCCTCTGTAGGAGCTGCCGCAGGCTGCGATCTTTTGATCTTGTTTCTAAAAAACCAACATCAAAACATCGCAGCCTGCGGCAGCTCCTACCGGGATTGGCCTAAGGTAATGCGAAAAAGGTATTGGATCGGTGTTTTTAAGATCGTTTAGTTTTGTCTGCAACGACGAATCAACGCATCAAACCGATAGACCCCCGATTGCCATGACGGCACACGCTGAATCGATCAAAGGTTCTTCAGGTTTGATTCACACGGGAGTGAATCATGCCGCATACCTTGGATATCACCGCTCTGCCAACGCTGGACCTGTCCCTGTTCGAGGGCACCGCGCAACAACGTTACCAATTTCTTGAAAACCTGCGCCACGCCGCCCGTGATGTCGGCTTCTTCTATCTCACCGGCCATGGCATCGACAGCGCGTTGCTCCAGCAAGTGCAGGCGCATGCGCGGCAATTCTTTGCCTTGCCCGACAGCGAGAAAACCGCCGTCGGCATGATTAATTCGCCGCACTTTCGCGGTTACAACCGAGCCGCTTCCGAGATCACTCGCGGTCAACCCGATCAGCGCGAACAGTTTGATCTGGGTGCCGAACGCGAGGCGCTGCCGCTGAATGCGGACAGCCCGCTGTGGGCGCGATTGCAAGGCCCCAATCAATGGCCAGCGGCACTCCCCGAACTGAAACCCTTGCTGCTTGAATGGCAGCAAGCGATGACGCGCATGTCATTGCGCTTGCTGCGTGCTTTCGCTCAGGCGCTGTCGTTGCGCGCCGATGCCTTCGACCAGCTCTACGGCGACAAACCCAACGAGCACATCAAGTTAATGCGCTATCCCGGCCAGGCAAATGCTGCGAGCCAGCAGGGCGTCGGCGCGCACAAGGATTCGGGGTTCCTCAGCTTCTTGCTGCAAGACCAGCAGGCCGGGCTGCAAGTCGAGGTCGAAGAGGGCCGCTGGATCGACGCGCTGCCGCGTGAAAACACCCTGGTGGTGAACATCGGCGAACTGCTCGAACTGGCCTCCAATGGTTATCTGCGCGCCACTGTGCATCGCGTGGTGTCACCGCCGGAAGGCAGTGAGCGCCTGTCGATTGCGTTCTTTTTGGGGGCGCAACTCGACGCGGTGGTGCCGCTGTATCCGTTGCCGACGTTGCTGTTGCGCGAGGCGCGCGGGCCGGCCAGTGACCCGCTCAATCCGCTGTTCCGCGATGTTGGCTGGAACTACCTCAAGGGGCGCCTGCGCTCGCACCCGGATGTCGCGCAACGCTTTTACGCCGATGCGCTGCTGCCGCCATTACCTGTTCGTAAAACCGCCTGATTCATCCATCGCTCAAGGACTTTGCACATGATTAAAAAAGCAGGTTTGACCCTGGCCGTCCTCGGCGCGCTGGTGACGTCGTTCGGGGCGCAGGCGCTGGAACCGCTGCGCGTGGCGGCCGACCCGGTGCCCCACGCGCAGATCCTCGCGTACATCCAGAAAATCGATCCGCAACTCAACCTCAAAGTCATCGAAATCCCCAACGGCGTGAACTCCAACGAGCTGCTGGTACACGGCGATGTCGACGCCAATTACTTTCAACACCTGCCGTACCTGAAGTCTCAGGAACAAGCCCTCGGCGAAAAACTCGCGGTGGCGGCCACGGTGCATATCGAACCGCTGGGTATCTATTCCCGCCGGCACAAAAGCTTCGCCGACGTGCCGGTCAAAGGCACCGTCGCCGTGCCCAATAATGTCACTAATCTGAGCCGCGCCTTGTACCTGTTGCAGGACAACGGTCTGATCAAACTCAAACCCGGTTTCAACGACCCGGCCGCCGATCAGGCAACGCCCAAGGACATCGCCGAGAACCCGAAACAACTGAAAATCCTCGAAATCGAATCACCGCAGATTCCGCGCTCGCTGGACGACGTCGATCTGGCGGTGATCAACGGCAACTACGCGCTGGACGCCGGCCTGGTGCCCGCCAAGGACGCATTGGGTCTGGAGAAAGCCGAGCACAATCCTTACGCGAATATTCTGGTGACCACGCCCAAGCTCGAGCACGACCCGCGCATCGCGCAACTGGCCAAGGACCTGACCTCGCCCGAGGTCGCCAAATACATCACCGACAACTTCGCCGGCTCGGTAATCCCGGTGGCGGGCGGCAAGCCATGATCGCCGTCGAGCAGGTGAGCAAGACGTATCCGTCGGCCACGCAGCCGGCGCTGGATCAGGTCTCGCTGAGCATTCCCGATGGTGCGGTCTACGGGATTCTCGGGCGTAGCGGGGCGGGCAAGTCGACGCTGCTGCGTTGCCTCAACCTGCTCGAGCGCCCGGACAGCGGCAAGATCCTGATTGACGGGGTGGACCTGCTGGCGCTGTCCGAGCGCGAATTGCGCGAGCAACGCCAACGCATCGGCATGATTTTCCAGGGCTTCAATCTGCTGCACTCGCGCAACGTCTTCGACAACATTGCGGTGCCGCTGGAGATCGCCAATGTCGGCAAACCGTGGCGCCATGTGCGGGTTCGCGAGCTGCTGGAACTGGTCGGCCTGAGTGACAAGGCGCAAGCCTTTCCCTCGCAATTGTCCGGCGGGCAAAAGCAGCGGGTGGGCATCGCCCGCGCTTTGGCAGCGGAGCCGGCGTATCTGCTGTCGGACGAAGCCACCAGCGCCCTCGACCCGGAAACCACCGAGTCGATTCTGCAATTGCTGCGCGACATCAATCGGCAGTTGGGCCTGACCATCGTGCTGATCACTCACGAACTCGACGTGGTCAAGTCGATCTGCGACCACGCAGCGTTCATGGCCAACGGCCGATTGGTCGAGGCCGGGCCGGTGCCACGGCTGCTGGCCGATCCACAGTCGGCGCTCGGCAGTTCCTTACGGCCGACCTGCGGACTGCCGCTGGGCCATGACGCGCCGGGCCTGACCTTCCTCAAGCAGTACGGCGTAAGGGCGGCGCAGTCATGAACCGCACGATCAATTGGGATGAAATCCTGCAACTGGTGTTCAACGCCACGGGTGAAACCCTGTACATGGTCCTGCTCGCGGGGCTGTTCACCCTGCTGATCGGCTTACCGCTGGGTGTGCTGCTGTTTATCAGTCGCCGCGACGGATTGCGACCGATGCCGCATTTCAATGCGGCGCTCAGCAGTCTGGTCAATCTCGGCCGCTCGCTGCCATTCGTGGTGATGCTGATTGCGTTGATTCCGCTGACCCGTCTGGTCGTTGGTACCACGCTGGGCAGCACCGCAGCGGTGGTGCCGATCACCATCGGTGCGTTTCCGTTTTTCGCGCGCATCGTCGAAAACGCCTTGGACGAAGTCGACAAGGGCCGCATCGAAGCGATCCTCGCCATGGGCGGTGACATTCGCCACGTGATTTTCAAAGTGCTGTTGCCCGAAGCGCTGCCGGCGTTGCTCGCGGGGATCACCCTGACGCTGGTGATGCTGATCGGTTTTTCGTCGATGGCCGGGGTCATCGGCGGCGGTGGACTGGGCGATCTGGCGATCCGTTATGGCTATCAGCGTTTCAACAATGAAGTGATGGTCGCCACCGTCGTGGTGTTGGTCATCCTCGTTCAAGGCGTGCAAAGCCTGGGCGATCGGCTGGTGCGTTCGCTGGCTCATCGCCGCTAAGGAATTTTATGAGTGGACCTGTCGCCGTGGCACCTGAGCCGCTGATTCGGGTACGTGAGCTGAGCAAGACCTTTGGTTCGAACCGGGCACTGGAGCGGGTCAGCCTGGAAATTTATCCGGCTGAAGTGGTGGCGTTGCTGGGCGCCAATGGCGCGGGCAAATCGACGTTGGTGAAAATTCTCGCCGGCAGCCAACTTGCTGATACTGGCGCGATCTTCGTTGAGGGGCAGCCGCGACTATTCAGTTCGCCGCTGTCTGCACGGCGGGTCGGGATTGTCGCGGTGCACCAGCAGATCAACGACGGTATCGCTCCGGGGTTGAGCGTTGCCGAGAATCTCCTGCTCGATGAATTGTGCCAGCCGGAAGCGGACTTCTGGCTCAATCGCCGGCGTCTGCTGGAACGTGCCGGTCACATCGCTGCCGGGCTCGGCCTGACGTTGCCGTTGGAGCAACCCATTGAACATCTCGGTCAGGCCGAACGGCAACTGGTGGTGCTCGCTCGGGCGTTCGCCCTGCAACCGCGCTTGCTGATTCTCGATGAACCGACGGCGGCGTTATCCGATGCCGAAGCGCAGCGCCTGTTTGGCTTGATCGACACGTTGCGCAGCCGTGGCGTGGCGATTCTGTACATCTCGCATCGGCTGTCGGACCTGCAACGGGTGGCGGATCGCGCAATCGTGCTGCGCGATGGTCGACTGGCCGGTGAGTTCAGCGCCCGGCAGTTGCCGGAGGCGGTTGAGGCGATGCTCGGGCAGGCGCTGGGCGAGCACGTTTATCGTCCGCGCGTGGCCGGGCCTGCGGTGCTGCAGATGCGCGGGATACAGGTTGTGCCGCGCGCGCAAGCCTTCGACCTGACGCTCCACGAAAACGAAGTGGTGGTGCTCACCGGTTTGCTCGGCGCCGGTAAAAGCGAGATTGCCGAGGTGCTGTTCGGCCTGCACAACGCGGCGGCGGGCCACCTGCGGTTGGGCGGTGTCGAGTGGCAGCCCGGATCGCCACGCGAGGCGATTCGCAGTGGGGTGTTCTTCGCCGCCGAAGACCGCGCCAGTCAATCACTGGTGGCGGATTTCTCGTTGCGGCGCACCCTGACGTTGCCGTTTCTGGAGCGCTTCACCCGTGGCGGTTTCATTCGCAACCGCGCCGAGGCCGCAGCGGTTGAGGCGCAGGTTGCCGCACTAGGGATCAAGACCGCCGGCATCGACGTACCGATGAGTGCGTTGTCCGGTGGCAACCAGCAGAAAGTCGTGCTTGGCCGCTGGCTGCTCGGCGAGGGGCGGGTGCTGATCCTCGATGAACCGTTCCAGGGCGTCGATGTGCGCGCCCGCCGCGAAATCGGCCAACTGCTGCGCGACAGCGCCGAGGGCCGGGCGACGCTGGTGATTTGTGCCGATGTCGACGAAGCCCTGGAGATCGCTGACCGCATTCTCCTGGTGCGCGATCACGCGGTGGTCGCCGAGTACCCGCGCGCCGAGCTGAACCGCGCCGATCTGGTGGCCGCACTGGCCGGCACCGAGGTTAACCAACATTCCCTTCATGCCGCGCCAAGGAGCAGAGCGAGTGCCTGATTCCAATTCACTGTTGTCCACTCCACCGGCCTTCGCCGAGCGCTGGCTGCACGCGCTGATTCGCTATGGCCTGTTGTGGCTGCTGGCGCTGATCGTGATGTTTTTCAGCGTTGCCGAGCCGGCGTTTCTGCGCGTCGGCAATCTGTTCAGCATCCTCCAGTCGGTGTCGATTGTTGCGTTGCTGGCGCTCGGTGTGACGCTGACCATGGCGGTCGGCGGCCTTGATCTGTCGATCGGCGCGGTGGCCGCCATGAGCCTGATGATCGCCAGTTACGTGATGGTGGTGCTCGGTTGGGGCGCGGTGCCGGCAGTGTTGATCAGCCTCGCGGGCGGCGCGCTGGTGGGGCTGCTCAACGGCTGGCTGATCGTCAAATTACGCGTGCCGGACATTCTCGCGACGCTGGGCAGCATGTTCCTGGTGATTGGCGTGCAGTTGATTCCCACCGGCGGGCGCTCGATTGCCGTGGGCATGACCCTGCCCAATGGCGAAGAAACCGAAGGCACGTTCAGCGCGGCGTTTCTCGCGTTGGGGCGCGCACGCTTGTGGGAAGTGGTGCCGATCCCGGTGTTGATTGCAGCGGTGGTCGCGATAGCGGTGTGGCTGTTTCTGGAGCGTACGCGCGTTGGGCGGCTGTTTTATGCCATCGGCGGCAACGAGCAGGCGGCGCGGTTGGCCGGTGCGCCGGTGCAGCGCTTCAAACTGCTGGCGTACGTGCTGTCGTCGCTGCTGGCGTCGCTCGGTGGATTGTTGCTTGCGGCGCGCCTGGGACGCGGCGACGTCAGTTCCGGCAATGGTCTGGTGCTGGATGCCCTCGGCGCTGCGCTGATCGGTTTTGCCGTGCTCGGCGCGAAGAAGCCCAACGCCTTTGGCACGCTGATCGGTGCGCTGCTGGTGGCGGCGCTGCTTAACGGCCTGACCATGCTCAACGCGCCGTACTACGCGCAGGATTTCGTCAAGGGACTGGTGCTGGTGCTGGCCCTGATGTTCACTTTCGGCCTCGCGCATCGGGCGCGTTGAGCCGTTTTCATTCAAGGAAGTTGTATGCACGGTTCAATCAGACAGTTCGCCCGCCATTGTCTCGCCACCGCGTTGCTGTCGACGCTGGCGGTACACGCGCAGGCCAAGGCATTGCCCGGCGCGCCGGCACCGTTCGATAAGGGCCAGGTGCAGATTGCGTTGGTGGGGTATTTGTTCTCCGGGGATTTTCCCGAAGCGTATTTGCGCGGCGTCGAGAAACAGACCGAAGCGCTCGGCGCCAACCTGCGGGTGTTCGATGCGCGGCAACAGGCGGCGAGTCAGGGCGAGATGATCGATCAGGCGACTGACTTGGGCGTGGACGGGATCATCGTGCAACTGGGGCTGGCGGAAACCCTGAAAGGGCCGATTGACCGGGCGCTCGCCAAGGGCATCAAAGTCGTCGCCTTCGATGTCGACCTGAACACGCCGCAAGTCACTCAGGTCGAACAGGATCACCACGCGCTGGCGCGTCTGGCGCTCGACCAAGCGGTGAAAGACAACGGCACGCGCTTCGACGCCGGCTACGTGTACATCAGCGGTTTCACCCCGATGGAGCGACGTGATGAAATCTGGGCTCAGGTGAAAAAAGCCAATCCGGGGATTATCGAGAAGGCGCGTTTCGGCACGCTCAATCCGCCGATTGCCAACTCGGTGGCGGATCAGGCCAGCGCTGTGTTGCGCGCCAATCCGGGGATCAGCGTGATCTTTGCGCCGTTCGACGAATTTGCCAAAGGCGCGAAGATCGCTGTCGACGAAGCCGGATTGGCCAGCAAGGTGAAAATCTACAGCGCCGACATTTCCACCGCCGACATCCAGATCATGAAAGAGCCGGACAGCGCCTGGGCGGCGACGGCGGCGGTCAACCCGCAAGTGGCCGGGGCGATCAGCGTGCGCAGTCTGGCGATGTTGATTGCCGGGGAAAATCCGGGGCACCAGGTGCTGGTGCCACCAACGCTGATCACCCGCCAGCAGTTGCTCGACCTGGACGTGAAGAACGTCCGTGACCTGGCGCAGAAACTGCCGGCGTTTGGCGACACCGCCAACGTTGCGCGGGCGGCGTGGATACCGGTCGCCAACTGACCGTCAGCGGCCATCAACGCGCAGGCGTTGATGGTGTTTATTGCGCGCCGAACATCGCTGTCCAGTAAATGCCCGCATCGCTTTTCGGGTCGGTCGCGTAGGCCGCGCCGAGTTCCTTGTATTGCGGGTTCATCAGGTTGGCGCAATGGCCAGGGCTGGCGATCCAGCCATCGACCACTTTGCGCACGGTGTCCTGGCCGGCGGCGATGTTTTCGCCGACCAGTTGCCCGCTGTAACCGGCGAGTTCGGCGCGATCGCCCGGGGTGCGGCCGTCGCGGTCCTTGTGGTCGAGATAGTTTTTATTGGCCATGTCACGGCTGTGATCCTGGGCGACGCTGCCCAGCGTTGCGTTCCAGGCCAGCGGTGCCGCCGCAGCAAACGCCTGACCCCCGCATTGCCGTGGCTGGCTGCGCGCCGCGTTGAGTTGCTCGAGCAGTTTTTGCCCTTCGGCCTGCGCATCGCCGAGCCTGGCCGACAGCAGCGGCCGCGCCAGGACGATGCGCCAGTCGCGGTCGGCGCGGCCGACGCCGACGTCAACAAACTGCGGATCAAGCACCACCTGACAGAAACTCTCCTGAATCGCCTGCATTGCCGATGCCGCATCGCGCGGACCGTTGAGCGTGATCGCTTGCACGTTGACCATCGGGTAACTGGCGCGGGCCATGGCTTGTTGCAGGTCGACGGCGCCGTTGGCAGGCAGGATCAATCGTGGGTCGGCGGCCAGCGGTGGCAATTCGCTGGAGGCCTGCGAGCCGCAACGCTGCGGCTGGCTGCGGTAGCTGTTGATTGACTCGACCAGTTGCGATTCGTCGGTGGCCATGGCCGAGGCGGCGGACGCCAGGCCTGCGGACAACGCGACAAGGCGCAAAACGGATGGCATGAAGCGCATGGAAATCTCCCTTGGGCTGAATGCGCCCATGATGCGCGAAACGCCCCCGGTGGGCGCAATGTCTTTTTCTTCATTCGGCGCTTTTTTCCCTGGAACAATACGCCAGAAT
Source organism: Pseudomonas sp. PB103 (assembly GCF_009764635.1). Lineage (NCBI taxonomy): Bacteria > Pseudomonadati > Pseudomonadota > Gammaproteobacteria > Pseudomonadales > Pseudomonadaceae > Pseudomonas > Pseudomonas sp. PB103. The sequence goes on from NZ_RWIL01000038.1 coordinate 32,869, forward strand.
TTGCCGTCTACACTCTGCGAAGAGCCCGCAAACCGGGCGTCTCACCCACGCAACACCTTGCCCGACACGGGCGCTGCCGGAAGAACTGACATGGGATTGAAAGGCTTGGCGGGTTGTCTCGTATTTACCTTGTTGGCCAATGCGGCATGGGCCACCGATCAGGCGCCGATCAAGGCGAAAGCGGAAGAAAAAGCCCAGGTGCTGGAGGAGAAAGCCGCCGACAAAGTCAGCGCGGCACCGGCGCCAAAATCCGAAGCAATCACGCCGACCGAAGCGCAAGCGGTGGACCCGGCCGGCGCGGCGCCGCTGGATGATCCGCTCACGTGCCTGGCGCGCAGTATCTACTGGGAGGCGAAGGGCAAGAACACACCGGAAATGGAAGCCGTGGCCAATGTGGTGATGAATCGTCTCGGCCACGAGGGGTTTCCTGACACGGTGTGCGCCGTGGTCAAACAGGGCTCGGAGACCAAGAGTTGCCAGTTTTCTTGGTGGTGCGATGGCAAGCCGGATCAGGTCAAGGAAGATTCCGAGTACGCGCTGGCCAAGGAAATTGCCGGCAAGGCGCTCAACCGTCAGTTGCCCGATCGCACCCGTGGCGCGCTGTATTTCCATGACCGCAACGTGCATCCGAGTTGGGCCAAGGAATACCGCAAGACCGCCGAAACCGGCAAGTTTCTCTTCTATAAACCCGCTGGCGGCGATGCGCGCTAGGCGCACACCTGGCGCAGGCAATCGCGCAACCAGCGATGCGCCGGGTCGACATCCATGCGCGGATGCCAGAGCATGGAGACGTTGATCGGCGGCATGTCGAAGGGCAGTGTGAAACTGTGCAGGCCCGTGCGCAGTTTGCCGGTGTGACGGTTGGGGACGGTGGCGATCAGGTCTGACTCGCGGACCAACGTCAGCGCCGCCGAAAATCCGCCGAATGAAGTGACGATGTCCCGCGTCAGCCCCACGGCGAGTAACGCTTCGTCGACCGGGCCGCTGCTGCGTCCACGGCGTGAGATCAGAATGTGCTGGCCTGAGGCAAAACGTTTTGCGCTGATTTTGCCCTTGCTCAAGGGGTGCCCCTCGCGCACCACACCGATCCACTGATCCTGAAAGAGCAGTCGGCTGTGCAGCGTCGGGTCGGTGCTGTCGTCGACCACGCCGGTCTCAAGATCAACTCGACCTTCGCGCAACGGCGTGCTGTCCTTGTCGGCTTTCTGCACGAAGCGCAGGCGTACGCCGGGCGCTTCTTCGGCAATGCGGGCGAGCAGGGCGGCGGCAAAGGTTTCGACAAAACCATCGGTGTTGCGCAAGGTGAAGGTGCGTCGTAACTGGCCAGGGTCGAGAATCTCGGCGGGGCGCAACACCGCTTCGGCTTCCTGCACCAGTTGCCCGACCCGTTCACGCAACTCCAGCGCGCGCGGCGTCGGCACCAGCCCGCGCCCGGCGCGCACCAACAGCGGATCCCCGGTGGTCTCGCGCAAACGGGCGAGCGCCCGACTCATGGCCGACGGGCTCAGCCGCAGGCATTTGGCGGCGCGGGCAACGCTGCCTTCGCGTAGCAGCACATCGAGGGTGATCAGCAGGTTCAGATCCGGGGTGGACATGACATGGCGTTCCGTGCAGGTATTGAGTGCAAAGCATGCGTCTTGCGCCTGCTATTGTCGAGGCTCAGGCTAAGGCGCATGTCCTTTGCCCTGTGAGCAGCCCATGCCCCGAGAACCCTTGAGCACGACGGCCCGTTGGGCGTTGACCAGCCTGGCCCTGTCGATGCTGATGCCGTCGCTGGACACCAGCATCGCCAATGCCGGGTTACCGATACTGGCGACGGCGTTTGACGCGTCGTTTCAACAGGTGCAGTGGATTGTCCTGGCGTATCTGCTGGCGATTACCACGTTGATCGTCAGTGTCGGGCGTCTGGGTGACAGCTTCGGTCGACGGCGATTGCTGTTGATCGGCATTGGCATTTTTACGGCGGCGTCATTGTGCTGCGCGCTGTCACCGGGGCTTGGCTGGCTGATCGGCGCGCGCGCAGTGCAAGGGCTTGGCGCGGCAATCATGTTTGCCCTGACGGTCGCGCTGGTGGCCGATGCAGTACCGAAAGCGCGGGCGGGGAGTGCCATGGGCTTGTTGGCGACGATGTCGGCGACGGGCACCACGCTTGGGCCATCGCTGGGCGGGCTGTTGATGGCCTCTGTGGGTTGGCAGGCGATTTTTCTCCTCAACGTGCCGCTGGGTTTGCTCAATGTATGGCTGGTGTACCGCTTTCTGCCGGCGGACCGTGCATCGGGGCCGCGTGTGCCATTCGATTATTCTGGCAGCGCGGTGTTGATGCTGACACTGGCGGCTTATGCGCTGGCAATGACGCTTGAAGGCTTGATGTGGCCGCTGCTGCTGGCCAGCCTGTGCGGCGCGGGGGTGTTTATTCTGGTCGAGATGAAGGCCCAATCGCCGCTGATTCGCTTGTCACTGTTCAGCGACGCGCGACTGAGCAGCAGTCTGGCGCTGACGTTGCTGGTGACGACGGTGATGATGACCACGCTGGTGGTCGGGCCGTTTTACCTGCACCGAGGTCTGGGCCTCAGCAGCGCCATGGTCGGCGTGACGTTGTCGGTCGGGCCGCTGTTGTCAGCGCTGAGCGGAGTTCCGGCTGGACGTCTGGTCGATCGTTTTGGCGCACAACGAATCGTCCCGGGCGCATTGTTGGGCATGGCTTGCGGCTGCGCTTTGCTGGCGCTCCTGCCCATGAGTCTTGGACTGCCCGCGTATGTGCTGCCGATCATGCTGATCGCGGCCGGTTACGCGTTGTTCCAGGCAGCCAACAATACCGGGTTGATGGCCGGGGTCAGCCAGGATCAGCGTGGCGTGGTCTCGGCGATGCTCGGGCTGGCGCGCAACCTGGGCTTGATCACCGGGGCGGCGGTGATGGGCGCGGTGTTTGCTGCCGCCACCGGCGACCCGACCCAAGCCCCCGCCGCCATGCTTGCCCGTGGTCTGCACACCACCTTCGGCGTTGCGACAGCGCTGATGCTGCTAACCCTGATCATCAGCCGAGTGCAAGCCACCGCCGGCGATAGCGTCAACACAGCCCAACCCCTGTAGGAGCTGCGGCACGCTGCGATCTTTTGATCTTGATCTTGATCTTAAAAACGAAGATCAAAAGATCGCAGCGTGCC
>NZ_RWIL01000039.1:0-16318 GCF_009764635.1 Pseudomonas sp. PB103
GGAGCGCAGCGACCGTTTGGCGCAGCCAAACACAGCGAGAGGAGGTGCAGCGAAGCAAACCGTAGGCGCTGCGCCCGGATCGATCCCGGAGCGAAGGAACCCCGAGCCCCAGCGAGCGGGCCGCACGCAGGAGCAAGCCTTTTTGGTTACTTTTGAGGCGCTTGTCAAAAGTGACCCGCCGTAAGGGCGGAACCCTAAGCAGCCGTTACCGCAGCAACGGATATACACCCAAATACCCCAAACACCCCAAACACCCCAAACAGCAGACAACAAAAAGGCGCCCGAAGGCGCCCTTTCATCCAACAACAACCATCAAGCCATCTCAGCAGTGGTCTCGAAATCAAAGGTCAACTCACCATCCTTGATATCGATATGCACAACCCCACCATGCTCAGCCAACTCACCAAACAAGATCTCCTCCGCCAGCGGACGCTTGATCTTGTCCTGAATCAGACGAGCCATCGGACGCGCACCCATCGCTGCATCATAACCACCGGCCGCCAGCCAACTGCGCGCCGCGTCGGTCACTTCCAGCAACACACGCTTGTCTTCCAACTGCGCCTGAAGCTCGGTAAGGAACTTGTCCACCACACTTTTGATGACCTCATGACTGAGGCGACCAAACTGGATAATGGTGTCCAGACGGTTACGGAATTCCGGCGTGAAGCTCTTCTTGATCACTTCCATCGCATCAGACGAGTGGTCCTGATGGGTGAAACCGATCGAAGCACGCGCCGCCGTTTCGGCACCGGCGTTGGTGGTCATGATCACAATCACGTTGCGGAAGTCCGCCTTGCGCCCGTTGTTGTCGGTCAGCGTACCGTGGTCCATCACCTGCAGCAGCAGGTTGAAGACTTCCGGATGCGCCTTCTCGATTTCATCGAGCAGCAATACGCAGTGCGGCTGCTTGGTGATCGCTTCGGTCAACAGACCGCCCTGGTCGAAACCGACATAACCTGGAGGCGCACCGATCAGACGCGATACGGTGTGACGCTCCATGTACTCGGACATGTCGAAGCGAACCAACTCGATCCCCAGCGCCTTGGCCAGTTGCCGTGCAGCCTCGGTTTTACCGACACCGGTGGGGCCTGCGAAGAGGAACGAACCGACTGGTTTGTCAGGCGACTTGAGGCCGGCGCGGGACAGCTTGATCGCAGTCGACAGCGAATCGATCGCCGCGTCCTGACCAAACACCGTCAGCTTCAGATCACGCTCAAGGTTACGCAGCAACTCTTTGTCGGAGCTGGTGACGTGCTTCGGCGGAATCCGCGCGATTTTCGCGACAATGTCTTCGACGTGCGGTACTTCGATGCGCTTGGCGCGCTTCTCGACCGGTTGCAAGCGCTGATAGGCGCCCGCCTCGTCGATCACATCAATGGCTTTGTCCGGCATGTGCCGGTCATTGATGTAACGCGACGCCAGTTCAGCAGCGGCACGCAGTGCTTCGTCGCTGTACTCGATGTTGTGGTGCTGTTCGAAACGCCCTTTCAGGCCGCGCAGGATACCGATGGTGTCTTCCACCGACGGCTCGACGACATCAACCTTCTGGAAGCGACGCGCCAAGGCACGATCCTTCTCAAAGATGCCACGGAATTCCTGGAACGTGGTCGAACCGATGCAGCGAATGTCGCCAGACGACAGCAGCGGCTTGAGCAGATTCGAAGCGTCCATGACGCCGCCCGACGCAGCGCCCGCACCAATAATGGTGTGGATTTCGTCGATGAACAGAATGGCTTGCGGACGTTTTTTCAGTTCATTGAGCAGCGCTTTGAAACGCTTCTCGAAGTCGCCGCGATACTTGGTGCCTGCGAGCAGAGCACCGAGATCGAGCGAATAAACGACGCTACCCGCCAGCAGATCCGGCACCTGGTTGTCGACAATACGCTTGGCCAGGCCTTCGGCAATCGCGGTTTTACCCACGCCTGCTTCGCCGACCAGCAGCGGATTGTTTTTGCGCCGACGCGCGAGAATCTGCGCGACACGCTCGACTTCCGACTCACGGCCGACCAGCGGATCGATACGACCCTGGCGCGCGAGTTCGTTGAGGTTGCTGGCATAAGCATCCAGAGGATTGCCTGAAGAAGAAGACTCACCGCCCTCGTCGTCCTGCATATCTTGTTCACCTTCAGAGTGATCGCCGTGCCCCGGCACTTTGGAAATGCCATGGGCGATGTAGTTGACGACATCGATGCGCGCAACGCTCTGCTGTTTCAGCAGGAACACTGCCTGACTCTCTTGCTCACTGAAGATTGCAACCAGCACGTTGGCGCCAGTCACTTCGCGTTTGCCCGAGCTCTGTACGTGGAAAACAGCACGTTGCAGTACACGCTGGAAGCCCAGGGTTGGCTGGGTTTCACGATCTTCGTCATGGACGGGGATCAAAGGCGTGGTGGAGTCGATGAACTCCTGCAGGTCATGCTTGAGTTTGTCGAGGTTTGCGCCGCAGGCACGCAAAACGGTGGCGGCAGCCTCATTGTCCAATAGGGCCAGCAGCAGGTGTTCGACGGTCATGAATTCATGACGTTTCGAACGAGCCTCCTTGAAGGCAAGATTGAGGGTGACTTCGAGCTCGCGGTTTAACATAGCTTCACCTCATACCCAAGTGGTCGGCGATTAACCGTCCTTCTCGATTTCACAGAGTAGCGGATGCTGGCTTTCCCTGGCGTACTGGTTGACCTGCATGGCCTTTGTCTCGGCGATGTCGCGGGTAAACACTCCACATACTGCCCGCCCTTCTGTGTGGACGGCCAGCATGACCTTGGTCGCCAGCTCGCGATTCAGGTTAAAAAACACCTCGAGCACTTCGACGACGAAATCCATCGGTGTGTAGTCATCGTTGAACAAAACCACCTTGTACATCGGCGGCGCCTGTAACGCAGGCTTTGCTTCCTGAACAGCAACGCCTGCCGAATCGTCGTCGTGCTCCTCTGGAAGATCCTTTTGGAGAAGCGGGCGATCCTGATTGAATGTTAGTCGAATCTGGCTGATTGCATGCATGGGAAAGAAAGGTTCGTCAGTTGTGCAAATACAGTGGTGGGGGCGGTTGTCCACGTTTTCAACTCCGACTGCCCGGTCACCTTGACTATCGGGAAAACGGTGTTACAACCAATAGAGCCCACAGTGGGTAAAAAAGATCCGCGGAGTCAATTCTTTTAACGGAATAGATTGCGGATGACTTGGATGATACTCCAGCGTTGGAGTCTGTTGCAGAGGGATTTGAGCATGGCTGTCGGCAAGGTGAAATGGTTCAACAATGCCAAGGGGTACGGTTTTATCGTCGAGGATGGCAAGGATGAGGACTTGTTTGCCCATTACTCGGCCATCGAAATGGAAGGCTATAAAACCCTGAAGGCAGGGCAAGCCGTCAAATTCGAGATTATCCAGGGACCAAAAGGACTGCACGCCGTCAAAATTGGCCCTGCTGCGCCTGCAGAAGAAATTTTTACACCTGCGGTCACCCAGCAGACTGTCACGGCCTGACCGACACCCTATATTTATTCAGCCATAAAAAAACCGCCTGACTCAATTCATCGAGTCAGGCGGTTTTTCTGTGCCCGTGTTTCTTACATATGCGAAATCAACGCATCACCGAAGCCCGACGACGAAACCAGCTTGGCGCCTTCCATCAAACGTTCGAAATCATAGGTCACAGTCTTGGCCGAGATAGCGCCATTGGTGCCTTTGATGATCAGATCCGCCGCTTCCGTCCAACCCATATGGCGCAGCATCATTTCCGCCGAGAGAATCAGCGAACCCGGGTTGACCTGATCCTTGCCGGCATACTTCGGCGCGGTACCGTGGGTGGCTTCGAACATCGCCACGGTGTCGGACAGGTTGGCGCCCGGCGCAATACCGATACCACCCACTTCGGCCGCCAGGGCGTCGGAGAGGTAGTCACCGTTGAGGTTGAGGGTCGCAATCACATCGTATTCGGCCGGGCGCAGCAGGATCTGCTGGAGCATGGCGTCGGCGATGGCGTCTTTGACCACAACGTTCTTGCCGGTTTTCGGGTTTTTGAACTGCATCCACGGGCCGCCGTCGAGCAGGGTGGCGCCGAATTCTTCAGCGGCCACTTCGTAGGCCCACTCTTTGAAGGCACCTTCGGTGAACTTCATGATGTTGCCTTTGTGCACGATGGTCAGCGAATCGCGGTCGTTATCGACTACATATTGCAGAGCCTTGCGCGCCAGACGCTTGGTGCCTTCCAGCGAAACCGGCTTGACGCCGATGCCGCAGTTTTCGTCGAAACGGATCTTGGTGACGCCCATTTCTTCTTTAAGAAATTTGATGACCTTGGTGGCTTCCGGCGAACCGGCCTTCCACTCAATGCCGGCATAGATGTCTTCGGAGTTCTCGCGGAAGATGGTCATGTCGACGTCGCCAGGCTTTTTCACCGGGCTTGGCACGCCTTCGAACCAGCGCACCGGGCGCAGGCAGACGTACAGGTCGAGCTGCTGACGCAGGGCCACGTTCAGCGAACGAATGCCGCCACCGACTGGAGTGGTGAGCGGGCCTTTGATGGAAACCACGTAATCCTTGACTGCATCGAGGGTTTCCTGAGGCAGCCAGGTGTCCTGATCGTAAACCTGGGTGGCTTTTTCCCCGGCGTAGACTTCCATCCAGGAAATCTTGCGTTTACCGCCGTATGCCTTTTGAACTGCAGCATCGACAACCTTGATCATCACCGGGCTGATGTCGACACCAATGCCGTCACCTTCGATGAAGGGGATGATCGGGTTATCAGGAACATTGAGAGAATGGTCTGCATTGACGGTGATTTTGTCGCCGACGGCTGGAACCTGAATCTTCTTGTAACCCATGCTGAACTCCATTGTTTGGATTGAACATCTGGCTTGGTTCGAGCGTAACCCAGTTAAATCAACACGCAAACCCTCTGTTCGTGGCGCGGGCACATCTCGTTTCGTACAAGCCTGAAAGCAAAGGGAAAAGCGCCAAACTCAAGCATTCGCGACGACTCTACGCCGCCCCCTGCCCTGCGACCTTTAGACCAATGGACGAGATTGGTTGCATATGAACCATCGGCAGATTGCCAGCTACCTATGTATAATGCCCGCCGCTGACCACAGGGTCACGACGGCTGGCCTCTCTAGAACGAGACTTTCCGCCTGATTGGTCGGGTTGTTATCGCAGCCTGACTGCTTGACGCTCTACTGATGCACCCAACATCACCGCGAAGAATCTCGACATTCGGTTCATGGATGACTTTGAACGAACGCGCTTACCCGGCGCCCCTCGAGTTTCTGCGCACGCTTTAGCAAAGAAGAGAGAGTTAATCCGAATATGCCCACCCGCTCGAAGATCATCTATACCTTCACCGACGAAGCCCCAGCCCTCGCCACCTATTCCCTGCTGCCGATCATCGAGGCGTACACCGCTTCGGCCGATATCGCCGTGGAAACCCGCGATATCTCTCTTGCAGCGCGCATTCTGGCCAGCTTCCCCGAGCAACTGGGCGACAAAGCCGTAGCCGACCACCTCGCCGAACTGGGCGACCTGGCCGTTACGCCTGAAGCCAACATCATCAAGCTGCCGAACATCAGCGCTTCGGTGCCTCAGCTGCAAGCCGCAATCAAAGAGCTGCAAGCGCAGGGTTACAACCTGCCGGACTACCCGGAAACCGTGACCAGCGACGCCGACAAAGACGCCAAGGCGCGTTACGACAAGGTCAAGGGCAGCGCCGTGAACCCGGTTCTGCGTGAAGGCAACTCCGACCGTCGCGCTCCGCTGTCGGTGAAGAACTACGCTCGCAAGCACCCGCACAAAATGGGCGCCTGGGCCAAAGACTCCAAGTCCCACGTCGCTCACATGAGCACCGGCGATTTCTACGGCAGCGAAAAAGCTGCCCTGATCGACGCCGCTGACGCCGTGAAGATCGAGCTGATCGCCAAAGACGGCACCGCGACCGTTCTGAAAGAAAAAACCACCGTTCAGGCTGGCGAGATCCTCGACTGCGCCGTGATGAGCAAAAACGCCCTGCGCGCGTTCATCGCTGCTGAAATCGACAGCGCCAAGGCCCAGGGCGTGCTGCTCTCGGTGCACTTGAAAGCAACCATGATGAAGGTCTCCGACCCGATCATGTTCGGCCAGATCGTTGCCGAGTTCTATAAAGACGCCCTGACCAAACACGCTGACGTGCTGGCCGAGATCGGCTTCAACCTGAACAACGGCATCGGCGATCTGTACGCGCGCATCAAGGCTTTGCCTGCCGAGCAGCAAGCACAGATCGAAGCTGACATGGCCGCGGTCTACGCCGCTCGTCCGTCGCTGGCGATGGTCAACTCCGACAAAGGCATCACCAACCTGCACGTGCCGAGCGACGTTATCGTCGACGCCTCGATGCCAGCGATGATCCGTGACTCCGGCAAAATGTGGGGCACTGACGGTCAACTGCACGACACCAAGGCTGTGATCCCGGATCGTTGCTACGCAACCATCTACCAGGCCGTGATCGAAGATTGCAAAGCCAATGGCGCTTTCGACCCGACCACCATGGGCAGCGTGCCAAACGTTGGTCTGATGGCGAAGAAAGCCGAAGAGTACGGCTCGCACGACAAGACCTTCCAGATCAAGGCTGACGGCGTTGTTCGCGTAACCGACAGCAAAGGCACCCTGCTGATGGAACAGGCTGTTGAAGCCGGCGACATCTTCCGCATGTGCCAGACCAAAGACGCGCCGATCCAGGACTGGGTCAAACTGGCCGTCAACCGTGCTCGCGCCAGCAGCACGCCAGCGATCTTCTGGCTCGACCCAATGCGCGCTCACGACGGCGTAGTGATCGAGAAAGTTCAGGCTTACCTGAAGGATCACGACACGGCCGGTCTGGACATCCAGATCATGGCGCCGGTCGACGCCATGAAGTTCACCCTGCAGCGCACCCGCGAAGGCAAGGACACCATTTCGGTGACCGGCAACGTACTGCGCGACTACCTGACTGACCTGTTCCCGATCATGGAACTGGGCACCAGCGCCAAGATGCTGTCGATCGTGCCGCTGATGAACGGCGGTGGCCTGTTCGAAACCGGCGCTGGCGGTTCGGCGCCGAAGCACGTGCAGCAACTGGTTGAAGAGAACTTCCTGCGCTGGGATTCGCTGGGCGAGTTCCTCGCACTGGCAGCGTCCCTTGAGCATCTGGGTGTGAACTACAACAACCCGAAAGCGCTGGTGCTGTCGAAAACTCTGGATCAGGCCACTGGCCAGTTCCTCGACAACAACAAGTCGCCATCGCGCAAAGTCGGCAACATCGACAACCGCGGCAGCCACTTCTACCTGGCGATGTACTGGGCTCAGGCCCTGGCCGCCCAGACTGAAGACGCTGCACTGCAAGCGCAGTTCGCGACCCTGGCAAAAACCCTGACCGAGAACGAAGCAACCATCGTTGCCGAGCTCAACGCCGTTCAGGGCAAGCCAGTCGACATCGGCGGTTACTACCACGCCAATGCCGAGCTGATCAGCAAGGCCATGCGCCCAAGCGCAACCCTCAACGCGGCGATTGCTGCGCTGGTTTAAGGTTGTAAAGGGAACATCACAAACCCCGGCCCAGTGCCGGGGTTTGTGTTTCCGGGTTTTATGATCACCACAAAACCCTGTGGGAGCTGGCTTGCCAGCGATAGCGGTTTATCATCCAACATGGATGGTGACTGAACCACCGCTATCGCTGGCAAGCCAGCTCCCACAGGGATTGGGGTTTAACCAAAAGATTGAGGAAGGTTTTATGGAATGGCTCCCCCACATCACCGTCGCCACCATCGTCGAGGACAACGGTCGTTTCCTGATGGTCGAAGAGCACAAGGCCGGGCGTAACGTGCTCAACCAGCCCGCCGGCCATCTCGATCCGGACGAAACCCTGATCGAAGCCGCCGTGCGCGAAACCCTTGAAGAAACCGGCTGGGACGTCGAACCCACCGGCGTCATCGGCATTTACCTGTACACCGCCCCAAGCAACGGCGTGACCTACCAGCGCGTGTGTTTCAGCGCCAAAGCCGTCAAACATCACCCGGATTACCAATTGGACGACGGCATCCTCGGCGCCAAGTGGCTGACCCGCGACGAATTAATCGCCCAACGCGACAACTGGCGCAGTGAGCTGATCATCCGCTGCATCGACGATTATCTGGCCGGCCATCACTTCGGCCTCGAACTGATCCGCCCTTCTCTTTAGCCTTGAGGCCGCGAGCCTGCTAGAATCGCGTCCTTTTTCAAGACACTCATTGAATCCCTATGCGTGATCCAGCCCCTTCTGACACATCCAAGAAGCGCGTCATTGTCGGCATGTCCGGCGGCGTGGACTCTTCCGTTTCCGCTCTCCTGCTGATCGAGCAGGGCTACGAGGTGGAAGGCCTGTTCATGAAGAACTGGGAAGAAGACGACGGAACGGAATACTGCACCGCCATGGACGACCTGGCGGATGCCCAGGCTGTTTGCGACAAGATTGGCATCAAGCTGCACACCGCCAACTTCGCCGCCGAGTACTGGGACAACGTGTTCGAGCACTTCCTGGCCGAATACAAGGCCGGGCGCACGCCGAACCCGGACATCCTCTGCAACCGCGAGATCAAGTTCAAGGCGTTCCTCGATTACGCCATGATGCTCGGCGCCGACCTGATCGCTACCGGCCACTACGTGCGCCGTCGTGACATCGATGGCCGCACCGAACTGCTCAAAGGCCTCGATCCGAACAAGGATCAGAGCTACTTCCTGCACGCCGTCGGCGGCGAACAGATCGCCAAGACCCTGTTCCCGGTCGGCGAACTGGAAAAGCCGGAAGTCCGTGCAATTGCCGAGAAATACGAGCTGGCCACCGCCAAGAAGAAGGATTCCACCGGGATCTGCTTCATCGGCGAGCGTCGTTTCAGCGACTTCCTCAAGCAATACCTGCCGGCGCAACCGGGCGAGATCAAAACCACCGAGGGCGAAGTCATCGGCCGTCACCACGGCTTGATGTACCACACCATCGGTCAGCGTCAGGGCCTCGGCATCGGCGGTTTGAAAGACGCCGGCGATGAGCCGTGGTACGTGCTGCGCAAGGATCTCGACAGCAACGAGCTGATCGTCGGCCAGGGCAACAACCATCCGTGGCTGTTCTCCAGCGCCCTGCTCGCCTCGGAAATCTATTGGGTCAACCCGATCGACCTGAGCCAGCCGCTGCGCCTGACCGCCAAAGTACGTTATCGCCAGAGCGATCAAGCCTGCACCCTGGAAAAAACCGCCAGCGGCTACCGCGCCGTGTTCGACGAGCCGCAACGCGCGGTGACGCCGGGCCAGTCCGTGGTGTTCTATGACGGTGAAATCTGCCTCGGCGGCGGCGTGATCGAAGTGGCCGAGCCGTGGAGCGGCCAGGCATGAGCCCGACTCAGGAGCAACTGACGGCGCTCGGCGGCGTTTTTCTCGCCGCCGTGCTGGTCGACCGGATCGCCAAGAGCGGCCAGACCAGCGAAGCCGGCCTGACGTGCATGCTCGGCAGCCTGTTGGTGCGCGACCCGAAAGACACACTGGACGTGTACGGCGGCGATGATCTCAATCTGCGCGAAGGTTACCGAGCGCTGATCGGCGCCCTCGAACGCGACCCGAGCACCTTGCAGCGTGAGCCATTGCGTTACGCCCTGTCGATGCTCGGCCTGGAACGTCAACTGGCGAAACGCGGCGACATGCTCGATGTGATCGGCAAACGTCTGCCGCAGATTCAGTCGCAGGTCGAGCATTTCGGCCCGGCCCACGAAAATGTGATTGCCGCTTGCGGCGCGCTGTATCAGGACACCCTGAGCACCCTGCGCCAACGCATTCAGGTGCACGGCGACATGCGCAACCTGCAACAGCCGAGCAACGCCTCGAAGATTCGCGCCCTGCTGCTCGCCGGTATCCGTTCGGCACGCTTGTGGCGGCAGCTCGGCGGCCACCGCTGGCAGTTGGTGATCAGCCGGCGCAAGCTGCTCAAAGAGCTGTATCCATTGATGCGCAGCGAGTAAACGTCGCGCAATAAACGCTTTGTAATCTGTAACGCGTAATACGCCGGTCAGTTGGCAACGGACCGGCGGATTTTTTCATGTATGATACGCGCCCCATTTCGTTGCCCGACTGTCCGAGAACACCCCATGCAGCTTTCTTCGCTCACTGCGGTTTCCCCTGTTGACGGCCGCTACGCCGGCAAAACCCAGGCCCTGCGCCCGATTTTCAGCGAGTACGGTCTGATCCGTGCCCGTGTTCTGGTTGAAGTGCGCTGGCTCCAGCGCCTGGCCGCCCACGCTGGCATCCCTGAAGTGCCGGCCTTCTCCGCCGAGGCCAACGCCGTTCTCAATGAACTGGCTGAAAACTTCTCGCTGGAGCACGCCGAGCGCGTCAAAGAGATCGAGCGCACCACCAACCACGACGTCAAAGCGATCGAATACTTACTCAAAGAGCAAGCGGCCAAGCTGCCGGAGCTGGCCAAGGTCAGCGAGTTCATCCACTTTGCCTGCACCAGCGAAGACATCAACAACCTGTCCCACGCCCTGATGCTGCGCGAAGGCCGTGACGACGTGATGCTGCCGCTGATGCGCCAGACCGCCAACGCCATCCGCGAACTGGCCATCCGTTTCGCCGACGTGCCAATGCTGTCGCGTACTCACGGCCAACCGGCTTCTCCAACCACTCTGGGTAAAGAGCTGGCGAACGTGGTTTACCGTCTCGAGCGCCAGATCGCTCAGGTTGCTGCCGTGCCGCTGTTGGGCAAGATCAACGGCGCTGTCGGCAACTACAACGCGCACCTGTCGGCCTACCCGCAGATCGACTGGGAAGCCAATGCCCGCGCCTTCATCGAAGACGAGCTGGGCCTGGGCTTCAACCCGTACACCACGCAGATCGAACCGCACGACTACATCGCCGAGCTGTTCGACGCGATCGCGCGCTTCAACACCATCCTGATCGACTTCGACCGTGACATCTGGGGCTACATCTCCCTGGGTTACTTCAAGCAGCGCACCATCGCTGGCGAAATCGGTTCGTCGACCATGCCGCACAAGGTCAACCCGATCGACTTCGAAAACTCCGAAGGCAACCTGGGCATCGCCAACGCGCTGTTCCAGCACCTGGCGAGCAAACTGCCGATCTCCCGCTGGCAGCGCGACCTGACTGACTCCACCGTCCTGCGCAACCTCGGTGTCGGCTTCGCCCACAGCGTGATCGCCTACGAAGCCAGCCTCAAAGGCATCAGCAAACTTGAGCTGAACGCTCAGAAGATTGCCGCTGACCTCGACGCTTGCTGGGAAGTATTGGCTGAGCCGATCCAGACCGTGATGCGCCGCTACAACATCGAAAACCCGTACGAGAAGCTGAAAGAACTGACCCGTGGCAAGGGCATCAGCCCTGAAGCGCTGCAGACTTTCATCGATGGTCTGGACATGCCTGCCGAAGCGAAAGCCGAGCTCAAGCAACTGACCCCGGCCAACTACATCGGCAACGCTGTAGCGCAAGCCAAACGCATCTGATCGACCGTTTGCCCCGTTTGAGACGCCCGGCCGCGCCGGGCGTTTTTATTCCCGTCTGAAAAGTGCTTTTTTTCAATAGGTTACATATGAATCCCGATACTCCTCTTCAACTTCTGGGCGGCATCACGGCACGCGAGTTCCTGCGCGACTACTGGCAGAAAAAGCCACTGCTGATTCGCCAGGCGATTCCTGATTTCGAAAGCCCGATCGACGCCGACGAACTGGCCGGCCTGGCCCTGGAAGAAGAAGTCGAATCGCGCCTGGTGATCGAGCACGGCGAGCGCCCTTGGGAACTGCGTCGCGGCCCGTTCGCTGAAGACGAGTTCAGCAAACTGCCGGAAAAAGAGTGGACCCTGCTGGTGCAGGCGGTTGACCAGTTCGTGCCGGAAGTCAGCGAACTGCTGGAAAACTTCCGTTTCCTGCCGAGCTGGCGCGTCGACGACGTGATGATCAGCTTCGCCGCTCCGGGTGGCAGCGTTGGTCCGCATTTCGACAACTACGATGTGTTCCTGCTGCAAGGCCACGGCAAGCGCAACTGGAAAATCGGCCAGATGTGCGATTCCGAGAGCCCACTGCTGCAACACGCGGATCTGCGCATCCTCGCCGAATTCCACGAGACCGAAGAATGGGTACTGGAACCGGGCGATATGCTCTACCTGCCGCCGCGTCTGGCTCACTGCGGTGTCGCGGTCGACAACTGCATGACCTACTCGGTCGGCTTCCGTGCGCCGAGCGCTTCCGAAGTGCTGACCCACTTCACCGACTTCCTCAGCCAGTTCCTGACTGACGAAGAGCGCTACACCGATGCTGACGCCAAGCCAGCTGTCGATCCGCACCAGATTCAGCACGATGCCCTGGATCGCCTGAAAAGCCTGCTCGCCGAACACATGAGCGACGAGCGTTTGCTGCTGACCTGGTTCGGCCAGTACATGACCGAGCCGCGCTATCCAGAGCTGGTGGTTGGCCCGGAAGACGTCGAAGAAGAAGACTTCCTCAGCGCTCTGCAGGATGGCGCTGTATTGATCCGCAACCCGAGCGCGCGTCTGGCCTGGTCGGAAGTCGATGACGACCTGCTGCTGTTCGCCAGCGGCCAGAGCCGTTATCTGCCGGGCAAACTGCGTGAACTGCTGAAGCTGATCTGCGCCGCTGATGCCCTGCACGCTGATAACCTCGGCGAGTGGCTGAACGATGAAGACGGTCGCGGCCTGCTGTGCGAGCTGGTCAAGCAAGGCAGCCTGGGGTTCGCCGATGAATAAGATTCGCGTACGTGTCGCAGACTGGCAGAAGGACATCGCCGAGATCCGGCGCATTCGTGAAACGGTGTTCATTGCCGAGCAATCGGTGCCACCTGAGTTGGAATGGGACGCGGATGACGCGACCGCCGTGCATTTTCTGGCGTTTGAAGGCGACTTTCCGATTGGCACTGCGCGTTTGTTGCCTGATGGGCACATCGGCCGCGTTTCCGTGCTGAAAGACTGGCGCGGGATGAAGGTCGGTGATGCGCTGATGCAAGCGGTCATCGCTGAAGCAGAAGCACGCGGTTTGAAAGAGCAGATGCTCAGCGCGCAGGTGCAGGCCACGGCGTTCTATGAGCGCCTGGGCTTCAGCCTGGTCAGCGAGGAATTCCTCGAAGCCGGGATTCCGCATGTCGACATGGTTCGCCATTCGGCCTGAGCACTGCCCTGATCGTTCCCACGCTCGGCGTGGGAATGCCTCTCGGGACGCTCCGCGTCCCTTGCGGCATTTGACGCAGAGCGTCACTGGCTGCATTCCCACGCAGAGCGTGGGAACGATCACGCCCCGGCATCCAACGATGCCGGGGCGTTTTGCTGTCTACGATTCAACTTGCCCCACCCCAGGCCGACAAACTGCAACAACAGCAAACCTGTAGGAGCTGCCGCAGGCTGCGATCTTTTAGGCTTCAGCCCAATAAAAACAGCGTCGTTTTGATATCGTGAGCCAAGGAGCAAGCGCCAGATCCAAAGATCGCAGCCTTCGGCAGCTCCTACAGAAATTAATTCAGCGGAGATAACGGACATGTCCCTACGCACCCTGCTCACCACCCTGCTGCTCGGCTGCAGTTTTTCGGTGATGGCAGCCACAGAAATCGTGCCTCTCAATTACCGCACCAGCACAGACATGCTGCCGATGGCGCAAGACTTCCTTGGCAAGGACGGTCAGGTCAGCGCCTACGGCAATCAACTGATCATCAAGGCCGAGCCAGACAAGATTCAGGAACTCAAGGCGCTGATCACCCAACTCGACACCGCGCCCAAACGCCTGCTGATCACCGTCGACACCAACGAAAACAATGGCCGGGGCGACGAGGGTTATTCGGTCAATGGCGCCCAGCCAAGTCAAACCCGCATCATCAGCCGCAGCACCACCAGCCGTAATGGCGGTGTGCAACAGGTGCAAGCCAGCGAAGGCATGCCGGCGCTGATCCAGGTAGGACAAAGCGTGCCGATCACCAGCAGCCAGAGTAATTCCTACGGCGATTACAGCAGCCAGACCCAATACCGCAACGTCACTCGAGGGTTTTACGTCACCGCCAGCGTCACCGGTGACACCGTTCACCTGGCAATCACTACCAACAATGACCGAATGAGCCAGGAACGCTCCGATGTAGTGAACGTACAAAGTACCGACACAACTGTCAGCGGACGCCTCGGTGAATGGATCACCCTCGCCGGCGTCAACAGCCAGACGCAGGCCGATAAACAGGGCCTGGCCCGCAGCTACTCGACTCAAGGCCGGGATGACATGACCTTGCGGGTCAAAGTCGACACACTGGACTAAAGCACCGAAAACTGACTGATTAGTCGTATTAGACGAAAGATGTAGTGCTTGAAAAAAAGCACTACAAAACGTTTGACGAGGCAAAAAAGCGAAGGCATGATGGCCTCGCTCCCGCTAATCAGAGGCCCTGGCAAGGGCCTTCGAAGCGATGTTCGCACCTACCCCGCGAACCGCTTCGTGTCTGTACCGCCCACAAGGTGTGTTTGACGAGGTTGCCGACTGGAACGAAGTTGTCCCGAGGGACGGAAGCGTAATTAGGTAACCCGGCTCCACACTGTAGATCGTATAGAGGCCCACGACGCCCGAATGCGCCCGCAGTCCGCCACTACCTGCTCACTTCCCCTCGAGCCCATCGTTCATCCCGTCGCCTACCCCGCCGAATCCGACTTGACCACCTAAGCTTCTGGTCAGCGAGCGCAGGAATTTTCCACCGCAGAACAACTTTTCATAAAAGACGCGACGAGGTTTATCTCCATGGCACTGACACGCGAACAGCAAATTGCAGCCCTCGAAAAAGACTGGGCTGAAAACCCGCGCTGGAAAGGCGTGACACGCGCTTACTCCGCTGCTGACGTCGTCCGCCTGCGTGGCTCGGTTCAACCTGAGCACACTTTTGCAAAACTGGGCGCCGAGAAGCTGTGGAACCTGGTCACCCAGGGCGCCAAGCCGTCCTTCCGTCCTGAGAAAGATTTCGTCAACTGCATGGGCGCCCTGACCGGCGGCCAGGCTGTGCAACAAGTCAAAGCCGGTATCCAGGCGATCTACCTGTCGGGCTGGCAGGTTGCTGCGGACAACAACTCCGCCGAATCGATGTACCCGGACCAGTCGCTGTACCCGGTGGATTCGGTTCCAACCGTGGTCAAGCGCATCAACAACTCGTTCCGTCGTGCTGACCAGATCCAGTGGAAAGCCGGCAAAGGCCCGGGCGACGAAGGCTACATCGACTACTTCGCGCCGATCGTGGCTGACGCTGAAGCCGGTTTCGGTGGCGTGCTGAACGCTTACGAGCTGATGAAAAGCATGATCGAAGCAGGCGCCGCCGGCGTTCACTTCGAAGACCAACTGGCTTCCGTGAAAAAATGCGGTCACATGGGCGGTAAAGTACTGGTTCCAACTCAGGAAGCCGTACAGAAGCTGACCGCTGCACGTCTGGCTGCTGACGTTGCCGGTACCCCGACCATCATTCTGGCCCGTACCGACGCGAACGCCGCTGACCTGCTGACCTCCGATTGCGACCCGTACGACCAGCCGTTCGTGACTGGCGAGCGCACTCAGGAAGGTTTCTACAAGGTACGTGCAGGTCTGGATCAAGCCATCGCTCGTGGTCTGGCTTACGCGCCGTACGCCGACCTGATCTGGTGCGAGACCGCCAAGCCGGATCTGGACGAGGCTCGTCGCTTCGCCGAAGCGATCAAAAAGGAATACCCGGACCAACTGCTGTCGTACAACTGCTCGCCTTCCTTCAACTGGAAGAAAAATCTGGACGACGCGACCATCGCCAAGTTCCAGCGCGAACTGTCCGCCATGGGTTACAAGCACCAGTTCATCACCCTGGCCGGCATTCACAACATGTGGCACAGCATGTTCAACCTGGCGCACGACTACGCCCGCAACGACATGACTGCTTACGTGAAACTGCAAGAGCAGGAATTCGCTGACGCCGCCAAGGGTTACACCTTCGTGGCTCACCAGCAGGAAGTGGGCACCGGCTACTTCGACGACATGACCACCGTGATTCAAGGTGGCACGTCTTCGGTAACCGCACTGACCGGTTCGACTGAAGAAGAACAGTTCCACTGATCTCTTCCGCCTGAGCAAACGGCCTCTGCGGATCGGATAGAAAGCTAACTGCAGAGCCGAAAGACTGACGCCCCGACTGGTTCGGGGCGTTTTTTTTGTCTGGGGTTTGGCGACCGCGCATGCCTATTGCAGCCGATCTACCAACCCGCGTATGGCCGCCCGCAAGCCCCCCCCTGTAGGAGCTGCCGAAGGCTGCGATCTTTTGATTGTAAAAAAAGCAGATCAAAAGATCGCAGCCT
>NZ_RWIL01000040.1:0-100217 GCF_009764635.1 Pseudomonas sp. PB103
GCGATCTTTTGATCCTGTTTTTTCAAACTGAAACTCAAGATCAAAAGATCGCAGCCTGCGGCAGCTCCTACAGGTCAACGATGATTTTGATGTTGGTGTAACGAGTGCCGTATCAGTTGAAGGTGACGTGGAAGTAAGCCAGTGCCGGGTCGCGCCCCATCGCGGGTACACGCGAGACGAAGATCCCTTCGACCCGCCCCAGTTCCGGCAGCTCCAGGGCACACAAACCGTCGATGAATTCAGTCGGTTCCAGGCTGCTCAATTCGACGCAGAATGGCATGCGTTCGCTGTAGCGCATTTTCGCCAGCGGTTTTTCTTCGAGTTCTCCGATGTGGATCTGCAGCGCACTGCCATCGGGCAGGTGCAGGGTGCCAACGCGACCCAACAGTGCCTGGAAATGTTGGCTATGAACCGATTGCAGCATGGTCTCGCTCCAGCAAGGTGAGGTGTCGGGGGAGGTGGCTCCCCCGGCGTTCGGTCAGTTGCGCGAAGGAAAAATGCCGTTCAGCGCGATGCTGAAGTTGAGCACCAGATACGGGTTCATGATCGGCAGGGGCAGGCCATTGCCGGTCGGCGTGATGGTCCCGCTGATGGTGGTGGCTGCGCCTTTGAGCGGTACCGGCGATGCGCCTTGAGCGTCGGAAAAAATATTCGCCAGGCCCGGCCCGGTGCCCGAAGCGCCGATGTAGGCGTTGGTCGCAGTCGGCGCGCCCGCCGGGTTACTGGCCGGGTTGGCCAGTTGCACGGTGGTGGTGGCCGTGAGCCCCGCCAGGGTGTGGGTGTGGTTCGGCAAATTGTTGAGGGTGGCGGTGACTTGCTCGGCGCCGGAGACTTCCCCCATCACCCTCGGTGTCAGGCCGGGGCCGTTGCCTTGGCAGACCGGCAGGCGGCTTTGCAGGTTGGGCAACCCGAACGTCTGCTGGCCGTTGCCTCCATACACCGTCCCCAGCAGTGCAAACAGCGCCTGGTTCTGGTTGATTCCGATGATCTGACCGTTGCACAAGGCCCAGCCGCTGGGCGCATAGTTGAAGGCAAACGTCAGAACAGTGCCCATGTAAACGTCCATAAAGTCCTCATCCTTCTGATTGGTTGTCGGCGGGCCGCTAGTGAATTCAGGCTGCTGCAGTTGCCTTGGCACTCCGTGGCCAGGTCACGCCACGCCAGAGCGTAGACGCGGATTGGCAAGGTTGCCGGATGTCGTGAAAACGCAAACCGGCATCGACGGTGCTTGTGCGGCTGACCTAAAGTAACTGGCAGGTTTTTGCGGTTCATACGGTCGTGGCGATGTGGTGCGGCGAGAGGAAACGATGGCGCTGAACAGAGTAACCCCGGTGGGCGACACCCAGGATCCGCACGCGACACCAGGGCCGTGGTTTGCCGGTTTGCGCTTGCTTCGTTGGGCCAGAGAACACTGGCTGCTGCCGATCCTGTTGTTGGCGGCGGCCGTGCGTTTTTACGATCTGACGGCTGCGGCGATCTGGGGCGATGAGGGATCCAGTCTGCTGCTGGCGCGTTACTCGCTGGGCGAGATCTGGCGCCACGCGGCCTATGATGTGCACCCGCCGCTGTACTTCATGCTGCTGCACGGCTGGATCGGTTTATTCGGCGATGGCATTTTTGCCCTGCGCAGTTTCAGCGCCCTCGCCGGGATCGCCGCCGTCGGGTTGGGCATCTGGCTGGTGGATCGACTGGCCACCCGCCGCGCCGCGATCTTCGCCGGCCTGCTGCTGGCGCTGTTGCCGACGGCGGTGCGCTACAGCCAGGAAGTGCGCATGTATGCGCTGCTCGGGCTGTTGCTGATGGCCGCGACGCTGGCGCTGGTCTACTGGATCCGGCGCCCGCAGCGTCATGCTTATCTGCTGTTTTACCTGCTGTTGATGACGGCAGCGTTCTACACCCATTACTTCGCCGTGCTGGCGGCGCTGTGCCACTGGATTTATCTGGCGCTGATCCGGGTCCAGCGTGGCTATCGCTTCCGGCATATCCAGCGCCCGGCGTGGTGGCTGGCGAATCTGGCCATCGTTGTGTTGTACCTGCCGTGGTTGCCCCATCTGCTCGATCTGACCCAGCACATGGAGCAACTGAAGGTGGGCGGGGACGTGGGCTGGGAGCCGCCGGTGAGCCTCGGCTCGTTGCCGTCGATGATCTGGTCCTGGCTGATTCAGGACGATGGCGAAAACCTGCCGCTGCCGGTGTTCGGCGCCTTGCCCCTGGCACTGTTGACGCTGGCAGCGGTGGCGGTGATCCGTGATCGCAGCGTTTCACGGGGCAGTGTCTTGCTAGCCTTGTACACCGGCGTGCCGCTGTTGCTGGTGTTTGCGGTGTCGTTCATCACGCCGGTGTTCATCGAACGCTACTTGACCGCTTATGCGCTGGGCCTGCCGCTGTTGGCGGCGCTGGCCATCGACCGTTTGTACAGCCGCGTGCGGGTGTTGGCGCTGGCGGTGCTGGTGTCACTGGTGGCGGTTGAACTGGTGGGCGTGAGCAATAACGCCACGGTCGACAGCAATGACCAGCTCGACCGGGTGGTGAACTACGTCAATCAGCATTTCCAGCCCGGCGATCGCATCGTCACCAGCGACATGCTCTGGTACTTGAGCTACGTCTACTATGATCGCACCGGCGCCTTGGTGCGCCTCTACACGCCGCCGACTGCCGATGGCCGTCCGACGCGGCCGAACGAGTACGGTTTTGGCACGTTGGTGACGCCCGATGTATACCTCGACAGCCTTGCCGAGCTGAACGGCAATGGCCGGGTCTGGCTGGTCGGGTCGTTCGATGATCCGGCGGAATTTCTGCCGCTGCCGCCCGCCTGGACCGTCGGCGCAGAGGTTCACGCGGGTGGCGTACAAGCACGATTGTTCGTGGCCAGATCGCCGGCCAGCTGAGTCGTAACGCGACTAAAACGATTCATCTGCTTATTCGCGATTAAAAGTTAACCAGTTAGTTCTTTTTGCTCTGAGTGATATCAAAACACTACTAGTCGCAGGGTTACTAGTTGAACTACGCTCTGTCGGACAAAAGGACTTCCGATTACGGTGAAGGGATTGCAGCAGTTCCACTTTATCTCCGGCTTGCCGCGCTCAGGCTCGACCCTGCTTTCTGCGATCCTTTTGCAGAATCCGCGCTTTCATGCCGGCATGACCAGCCCGGTCGGTTCTCTGTTCTCCAGTGTCCTTGAACAATGCAGCGCCGGCAGTGAGTACGGCGCGGTGATCGACACTGCCATGCGTCGCCGCCTGCTGCGCGGCCTGTTCGAATCCTTCTATGCCGACAAGGCTGACAAGCCGCTGGTGTTCGACACCAACCGCCAGTGGAGCTCGCGTCTGCCGGCGATCCGCGATCTGTTTCCCCAGGCCAAAGTCATCGCCTGCGTGCGCAACGTGGCTTGGGTGATGGACAGCCTCGAACGCCTGTATCGCGCCAATCCCTACGAAAACACCAAACTGTTCAGCGACGCTGCCGAACGCAACACCGTTTACAGCCGCTGCGAAACCCTGGCCCAGCGCAATCGCCTGGTGGGTTTTGCCTGGGCGGCGCTCAAGGAAGCCTATTACGGCGAGCATGCCGAATCGTTGCTGATCGTCGATTACGACCTGCTCAGCCAGGCCCCGGAACGGGTCCTGCGACTGGTCTACGACTTTATTGGCGAGCCGTGGTTCGAGCACGATTTCGAACACCTGGCCTATGACGCGCCAGCGTTCGACCAGGGCCTTGGCCTGGCCGGCCTGCACACGGTCAAACCCAAGGTTGCCTTGCAATCACGGCGCACGATTCTGCCGCCGGATCTGTTCAAGCAATACGCCGATTTGTCTTTTTGGCTCGATGGCTCAGCCAGCGCCGCCAATGTCATTCGTATGAAGTCCGACGCCGCGATCAGTTGATCGCGGCGTTTTTCATTGATGCGTCACGTACCTTCGTTCGAGTTCGGGTGAGCAACATGTGGTGGACCCTTTTTGGTGGGGCAAAGGTCAAGTCTCAGGCAACCGCAGGTCAGCGTCCGCTGGCCTCGCCGCTGATCATGTCGCTGGAGCCGCGCATGCTGTTCGACGGTGCGGTCGCCGCCACCGTGGCCGACACGGCCGCGCAGGCGGACAGCCATGCCCCTACCGCCGCCGATGCGGCCAAGGCGCCGACGGCCGATCACCCGGTCGCGAGCAAAGACACCCACGGTCAGGCTGATGCCGCACCCGCTGCCAGTCCTGTTGCCGTACCGGGCCAGAGCGTGGTCTTCGTCGACTCACGAGTGAAGGATGCTGACGCCCTGCTGCAAGGGATCGCGCCCGGCACGCAAGTGGTCAAGCTCGACGCTACCAAGGACGGCCTGCAGCAGATCGCCGATTACCTTGATCAACATCACGGCGTCAGTTCGGTGCAGATCATTGCCCACGGCAATGCCGGTGATTTGTGGCTGGGCAACAGCTATCTGTCCGCCGACAACGTCGCGCAACGCAGCGCGATTCTTGGCGAGATCGGCAAGGACATGAACGTCGGCGGCGACATCCTGATCTACGGTTGCTACACCGCCGAGGGCGATCGCGGCTTGAGTTTCGTCGACTCGCTGGCGCAGTTGACCGGGCGTGATGTGGCGGCATCGAACAACCGCACCGGCGTGGGTGGCGACTGGGATCTGGAGATCGCCACCGGCACCATCGAGAGCGCCAATGTGCTGTCGAGCAAAGCCATGAGCGAATACCAGTGGGGGCTGGCCACGTGGACGGCGACCAACAACCTCAACTCGGGTGTCGGCTCGCTGCGCGCGGCGCTGGCTTCGGCGCAGAACGGCGATATTGTCACGTTCAGTTCGGGCATGACCGTTCAGCTCACTTCGGAGCTGCTGATCAACAAGAACATCACCGTCGATGGCGACCTGAACAACGACGGCGTGGCCGACGTGACCCTCGATGGCCAATACAAAACCCGCGTGGTGGAAGTCACCTCCGGCAGCACCGTGACCCTCGACGGCCTGGTAATCACCAAAGGCCTGGTGGCCGGCAACGGAGGTAACGGCGGCTCGGCGGCGGCGGGCGCCATGGGCGGCGGCATTTTCAACGCCGGCATTCTGACCCTGAACAACGTCACTGTGACCGCGAACGCCGCTTCCGGCGGTGGTGGCGGCGGTGGTGTGACCGGCGGTTATGTCGGCGGTGGCGGTGGCGGCGGTGCCGGTATCGGTGGCCAGACCGGTGGCCATGGCGGTACTTCTGGCCCGGGCACCGGCACCTATGCCGGCGGCGCGGGCAGTGCCAATGCCGGCGGTTATGGCGGTGGTTACAGTCCGACCGACATGGGCGGCCGCGGCGGCACCAGCACCGGTGGCGTCGGCGGCAATGGCGGCAGCGCCGGAGCCGGTTACAGCCATGGCGGCAACGGCGGTTCGGCCAGCAACGGCACGCTGTCCATTGGTGGCGGCGGCGGTGGTTCCGGCTGGGACAAAGTCGGCGGCGTCGGCGGCAATGCGGCCGGCGGTATCTACAACGCTGCGAGCGGCACCCTGAAAGTCATCGGCACCTCGGTCATCAGCAATAACATTGCTGCCGGTGGCGGCGGTGGCGGTGGCGGTGGGGTCGGCAGCAACGGTGCCGATGGCGGGGCTGGCGGTCGCGGCGTCGGCGCGATCTGGAACAATGGCGGCGTGGTGCTGATCACCGCGAGCAACTTTGCCGCGATCAGTGGCAACGGCGCTGCCAGCGGCGGCGGCGGTCTGTCGAACGGTGGCTCGACGGGCACAACGCCGAGTGCGCTGGTGGGCATCTACAACAACGGCGGTACGCTCAACACCGCTTACGTGGAACCACCGACCGCCACCATCGTGGTCGCCGACACCGCGCTGAAAATCGGCGAAACCTCGCTGGTGACCATCACCTTCAGCCGCGCCGTAAACGGTTTTACCAACGCCGACCTGACCATTGCCAACGGCACGCTGACCAATGTGTCCAGCGCCGACGGCGGTATCACCTGGACGGCAACCTTTACGCCTACCAACAACATTACCGACACCACCAACCTCATCACCCTCGACAACACCGGGGTGACGGCGGTGTCCGACAGCGTGGCAGGCGTCGGCACCACCAATTCCAACAATTACGCAATCGATACCCAACGTCCGACCGCCACCATTGTGATGACGGACACCGCCCTGAAAATCGGCGACACCTCGCTGGTGACCATCACCTTCAGCGAGGCAGTGAGCGGTTTCACCAACGCCGACCTGACCATTGCCAATGGCACGCTGACCAACGTGTCCAGTGCTGACGGCGGCATCACTTGGACGGCGACCTTTACGCCGACCAGCAGCATCAACGATGCCACCAACCTGATTACCCTGGACAACACCGGGGTGGCGGATCTGGCCGGCAACGCCGGCAGCGGCACCACCGATTCGTCCAACTACGCCATCGACACAGTGCGTCCGACCGCCACCATCGTGGTTGCCGACACGGCGCTGACAGTCGGTGAAACGTCGCTGGTGACCATCACCTTCAGCGAAGCGGTGAGCGGTTTCACCGCCGCCGACCTGACGGTGGCCAACGGCACCTTGACCGGACTGAGCAGCAGCGACGGCGGCATCACCTGGACCGCCACGCTGACGCCAACCACCAGCGTCACCGACACCACCAACCTGATCACTCTGGACAATACCGGCGTCAATGACCTGTCTGGCAATGCCGGCACTGGCAGCACCAACTCCAACAACTACGCGATCGACACCGCACGGCCGACCGCGACCATCGTGGTCGCCGATACCGCGCTGAAAATCGGTGAAACCTCGCTGGTGACCATCACCTTCAGCGAGGCGGTGAGCGGCTTCACCAACGCCGACCTGAGCATTGCCAACGGCACGTTGAGCGCTGTCAGCAGCGCGGATGGCGGCATCACCTGGACGGCGACGTTCACGCCGACCAGCAGCATCACTGACGCTACCAACCTGATCACCCTGAATAACACCGGGGTCGCGGATCTGGCGGGCAATGCCGGCAGCGGCACCACTGATTCCAACAATTACGCGGTCGACACCGTGCGGCCGACCGCCACCGTGGTGTTCACGCAAAGCACCTTGAAAATCGGCGACACCTCGCTGGTGACCATCACCTTCAGCGAAGCGGTCAGCGGTTTTACCAATGCCGACCTGACCATCGCCAACGGCTCCCTGACGGCGGTCAGCAGCGCGGACGGCGGCATCACCTGGACGGCAACGTTCACACCGAGCGCGAACATCACCGACGCCTCCAACCTGGTGACGCTGGACAACACCGGCGTCGCCGACCTGGCCGGCAATGCCGGCAGTGGCACCACCGATTCGAACAACTACAGCATCGACACCCAGCGGCCGACCGCGACCATCGTCATCGCCGATCCCGCGCTGAGCGCCGGCGAAACGACACTGGTGACCATTACCTTCAGCGAAGCGGTCAGCGGTTTCACCAACGCCGACCTGACCGTCCCCAACGGCACGCTCACGGCGCTCAGCAGCGCCGATGGCGGCATCACCTGGACGGCGACCTTCACGCCGACCGGCGGGATCAACGACACCAGCAACATCATCACCCTGGCCAACACCGGTATCGCTGACCTGGCCGGGAACGCCGGCACGGGCACGACCAACTCCGGCAACTTCACCATCAACACCGTGGCGCCAACCGCGACCATCGTCGTCGCGGACAACAGCCTGACCATCGGCGAAACGTCGCTGGTGACCATCACCTTCAGCGAAGCCGTCACCGGTTTCAACAACGCCGACCTGACGATTGCCAACGGCACGCTGACGGCGGTGAGCAGCAGCGACGGCGGGATCACCTGGACGGCGACTTTCACCCCGACCAGCAACATCACCGACGCGAGCAACCTGATCACCCTCGACAACAGCGGTGTGCAGAACGCCGTCGGCAACGCCGGCAATGGCACCACCAACTCCAACAATTACGCCATCGACACCCAGCGCCCGACCGCTACCGTGGTGCTTGCCGACTCGGCGCTGGGCGTCGGCCAGACTACCACCGTGACCATCACTTTCAGCGAGGCTGTCAGCGGTTTGACCCTCGCCGACCTGACCGTGGCCAACGGCACGCTCTCCGGGCTGAGCACCTCGGACAACATCACCTTCACGGCGACGTTTACGCCATCGGCGGGCATCACCGACACCAGCAACATCATCACCCTGGACAACACCGGCATCACTGACATCGCGGGCAATTCCGGCAGCGGCACCACCGATTCGGCCAACTACGTGATCGACAGTCAGCGCCCGACCGCCACCATCGTCATCAGTGATACCGATCTGCGTCCCGGTGAAACCGCGCTCGTCACCATCACCTTCTCCGAGGCGGTCAGCGGCTTCGACAACAGCGACCTGAGCGTTGCGAACGGTACGCTGAGCAATGTCTCGTCGAGCGACGGCGGCATCACCTGGACGGCCACCTTCACGCCGACCATCGGCGTCAGTGACGCCACCAACCTGATCGTGCTGAACAACGCTGGCATCAGCGATCTGGCGGGCAATGCCGGCAGCGGCATCACCAACTCGGCCAACTATGCGGTGCAGACCGAAGTGCCGACCGCGACCATCGTCGTCGCCGATACCGCGCTCAAGGCCGGCGAAACCTCGACGGTGACCATCACCTTCAGCGAGGCCGTCAGCGGTTTCACCAATGCGGACCTGACCATCGCCAATGGCACCCTGAGCAACGTCGCCTCCAGTGATGGCGGCATCACCTGGACGGCGACACTCACGCCGACCGCCAACATCACCGACACCACCAACCTGATTACCCTCGACAACAGTGGCGTGACCAACGCCTCCGGCAACAGCGGCGTCGGCACCACCGCTTCGAACAATTTCGCCATCGACACGGCGCTGCCGACCGCGACCATCGTGGTCGCCGACAATCGCCTGGGCATCGGTGCAACCACCACGGTGACCATCACCTTCAGTGAAGCGGTCAGCGGTTTTGACCTGTCGGACATCAGCGTCGCCAACGGCACGCTGGCGAACCTGACCAGCAGCGATGGCGGCATCACCTGGACCGCCACGCTGACACCGACGGCCAACGTCAACGACACGACCAACCTGATCATCGTCGACACGGCCGGTGTGCAGGACCTGGCCGGCAACCTCGGCGCGAGCATCGCGATTTCCAACAACTACGCGCTCGACGCGACCCGGCCGACGGTGAATATCGTGGTCGCCAATCCCCACTTGGGCATCGGCCAGACCACCACGGTGACGTTCACCTTCAGCGAGGCGGTGAGCAACTTCGACTTGTCCGACCTGAGCGTGACCAATGGCGATTTGAGCAACCTGAGCAGCAGCGATGGCGGCAAGACCTGGACCGCGACCTTCACGCCGACGGCCAATGTCACCGACCCGAGCAATTTCATTGCGCTCGACACCAGCAATGTCACCGATCTGGCCGGCAACGTCGGCAGCACAGTGGCGGTGTCGAACAACTACGCGCTCGACAGCGAGCGGCCGAGTGCGACGGTCGTCATTGCCAACCCGAACATCGGCATCGGTCAGACCTCGCAGGTGACCATTACTTTCAATGAGGCGGTCAGCGGTTTCGATCTGTCAGACATCGCGGTGGCGAACGGCATCTTGTCCAACCTGAGCAGCAGCGACGGCGGCAAGACCTGGACCGCCACCCTGACACCAAACGCCAACGTCAACAGTGCGAACAACGCGATCAGCGTCAACAGTGCCGGGGTCAGTGATGCGTCCGGCAACAGCGGCAGCGGTGTCAGCAGTTCCAACAACTACGCGATCAATACGGTGCCGGTGGTCGTGCCGCCCACCGTGCCCACTGTGCCGACCACGCCGACCAGTGTCGTGATCCCGGATCCGTTGATTCGCAGCAGCGACCCGGTGGTGCCGGCACCGCCATCAAACGTGCCGCTGCAGCCGTTCATCTTCACTCCGCCAACCGGCGAACTCGGTTCACCGCTGACCTTTGCGCCGCTGTTTGAACAACGGGTGATCGGCAACGGCATTCGTCCGCTTGGCGATATTTTCATCAATCACGGTGCTCTCAGCCGCAGTTACATCGCGCAAGTGTTCAGCAGCAGTGACAGCAGCGGCGATGGCTCCGGCCACGGGTTCCTCGGTTTTGGCGGTGGTGATGGCGGCGTATTCGCCAGCAGCACACTGGCGAGCCTGTTCAGTCAGGACCGTTCCGCCGAGCGGGATACGCTGAACGCATTCGGCAGCCAGTCGCTCAAGGCCGGCGATATTTCCCAAGGCCTGCGCGGTGTGTTTGGCGCGCCGACACTGGGGCAACAACTACAACAGCTCAAAGACAGCGAGCAGCACCGGGTCGACGACCTGGCGGCAGCGCTGCAACAGGTCGGCATCAGCGAAATGTCAGCCTGAACTCACCATTACTCAACACTGTGCAGGACCTAGGGGCGATCCAGGGATGAAGAAAAGTCAGAAGTTGTTCGGCGCCAGCCTGCTGGCGCTGGCGATCAGCGGATGTGCAGTGACCAGTGACCCGATTGAACGCAGCGTCAGCGAGCAGCGCGCCAAAAGCGATCTGCAAGGCATGTACAAGGATCAGGAACCGCTGCGCGGCCCGTTGACCCTGCACCAGGCCATGGCCCGCGCGGTGAAATACAACCTCGAAGGTCGCTTGAAGATCATGGAGGAAGCGCTGGCCAAGCGGCAGCTCGACCTCGCCAGTTTCGACATGCTGCCGCGCATGGCGCTGGACGCCGGGTACGTCGGGCGCAACAACGTCAACGCCTCCAGCAGCCAGAGTGTGCGCACCGGCACCCAGTCTCTTGAACCATCGACCTCGCAGGACCGTGACCGCGACGTTGCCGACCTGACCATGGTCTGGAACGTCCTCGACTTCGGCGTCAGCTACATCAGCGCCAAGCAGCAGGGTGACCAGCGCCTGATCGTTCAGGAACGGCGCCGCAAGGTGATCAACACCATCGTCCAGGACGTACGTTCGGCCTATTGGCGAGCGATGGCCGCCGAGCGTCTGCTCAAACAAATCGACAGCCTGATGGCGCGCGTGCAGACCGCCCGCGACAACAGCCAGACCCTGAGTGATCAGCGTATTGGTGATCCGGTGCAATCGCTGGGATATCAGCGTTCGCTGATCGAAGCGACCCGCCAACTGGAAGAGCAGCGCCGCGCGTTGTCGCTGGCGAAAACCGAACTGGCCACCCTGATCAACCTGCCGCTGGGCACCAACCTGACCTTGGCCACTGATGACGGTTATCAGATTCCCGAGCTCAAGGTCGATCTGGCGAAACTGGAGCAGGAAGCCCTGACCAGTCGCCCGGAACTGCGCGAGCAGGACTACCAGACGCGCATCAGCGCTGCCGAAACCCGCAAGGCCATGCTGCGCCTGCTGCCAGGCCTGGAGTTTTCCGCCGGTGGCCATTACGACAGCAACTCGTTCCTCGTCGAACAGGGCTGGGCCGATTACGGCGTGAAAATCACCTGGAACCTGTTCAACGTGATCTCCGCACCCGCTGCAATCAACGTCGCCAAGGCCGGAGAAGAAGTCGCCACCGCGCGGCGTCAGGCGATGTCGATCGCGGTGCTCGCGCAGCTCTATGTGGCCAACGCCAACTATCAAGAAGCGTTGCGCCAGTTCAAGACCAATCAGCAACTGTCGGACATCGACGGACAAATCGTCGGCCAGTTGCGCAACCGTCATCAGGCGGCTGGGATCGGTGAGCTGGAACTGATTCAGGGCGAGCTGAACAACCTGCAAGCGGATCTGCGCCGCGACCTGTCGTACGCTGATCTGCGCAATGCTTATGGCCAGATCTTCGCCAGTGCCGGCCTCGATCCGCTGCCGGATCAGGTGCAGTCGACCGAAGTGCAGTCGATTGCCACCGCGCTGGCCAACCGTGAATCGGCTTGGGCGGCGGGGGATATCTCGACGCCAGTGGTGGCGCATGCTCCGGCGCAGTGAGGCCAGGGCTCAACCATGAGCCGGCCGACGTTTTCCCGTCTGCCGGTGACGGTGGATTTGCCGGTGCTTTTGCATGCGCTGGCGGCGATTGCCGACGACGCCTGGCGCAGCCATTTCAACAGCGAATATTTCTCCGGTGACTGGAGTGGCGTTGCGCTGATTTCGGCCGCAAATGCGCTGACCGAGCTGTCGCCCGGGCGCGGTGCTCCGCAGCAACGCGCCCCGTGGCTGGACGATGATCGCTGGCGACAAGGCCTGCGCGATTTGCCGCTGGAGATCGTCAGCGCGCGCTTGCTGCGCCTAGGCCCCGGTGGACAGATTCACGAGCATCGCGATTATGACCTCGATGGCCCCGACGCCGATCGGCGCCTGCACATTCCATTGCTCAGCCCGCCGCATGTCGACTTCTGGCTCGACGGTCAGCGCATGCCCATGCGGGCGGGCGAATGCTGGTTTCTCGACCTTGCCCGTCGGCACCGTGTGGATAACCGTGACACGTCGGCGCGGGTGCATCTGGTCATTGATTGCCGGCCGGGCGCCTGGCTTGATCAGATGATCGACCAAGGCCTGTCGAGCACGCCTCAACCCGGTGTGGCGGATACTGCGTTGCAACGTTTTCAGCGGCTGGTGAGCGAGGACGTCGCGCTGGCTCTGGCCTTGCGCACGCTGGACGATCCTGAGGTATTCATCAGTCAGGCACGGGCACTCGCTGCTGAACGTGGCTTGAGGTTTTCTCGCGAGGAACTGCGTGCGGCGATGCGCAATGGTCGTCGGCAATGGCACGAACAATGGAGTGCTTGAGCTTCGACGGCTGGTTGCCCATTCGTGTCTGGCCGGTCGACGGGCAGTGGCGGGTGGATTGGTGCTGGTTCGGTGACACGCCGTTGCATCAGCCGTTTTTCCGTGAGGCGGTGGACGATGCACTGCGGCTGCCCTTCAATCAGGCGTTTCGACGGCAGACGCCGCTGTCGGCGCTGACCGAATGGCAAGCGCAGAGCCCTGGGCTCGCACCGAGTGCATTCATTCTGCACGCTTCGCGCTGCGGTTCGACCTTGCTCAGTCAGATGCTCGCGCAACTCGACGATCACATCGTGGTGTCGGAACCGCCACCGCTGGATGCGTTGCTGCGCGGTGATTTGCCTGATGCCGAACGCCGGGCCGCCATCGTCGGCTTGCTCTCGGCGTATGGTCAGCGCCGACGCGGTGTTGAACAGCGTTTAGTGGTCAAACTTGATGCCTGGAACATCGGTGAATGGCCGCTGTTGCAGACCTGTTTCCCGGACACGCCGTGGCTGTTTCTCTATCGTGATCCGCTGGAAATTGCTGTTTCCCATCTGCGCCGTCCGGGCATGCACATGGTGCCGGGCATGCTCGGTGATTGCGTATTGGAGGATGGGTTGCAGTTCGAGGGCCGTGAAGATTTTATCGCGCGGCGTTTGGGGCGGTTGTTGGAGGCGGGGTTGCTGCATTGTCGGGATTCGGCCGGTTTGGCGGTGAATTACGGCGAGTTGCCCGATGCGATGGCTGGGCGTTTGGCGCGGTTCTTTCGATTGAATGATTTGCAGCGTCAGCAGGTTTTCACGGCCGCCGCGCGGCATGCGAAGCAACCCTCAGAGACGTTTGTTGCCGATGCTGAAGACAAGCGCCGCGAGGCTTCGGCGCTGTTGCAGGCGCGTGTGCAGACGTGTGCGCGAGCGCCCTACGAAGCTTTGGAAAAATTGCGTGGTGCCTGAAAAGATCGCAGCCTTCGGCAGCTCCTGCATTGGAATGTGATCCCCTGTAGGAGCTGCCGCAGGCTGCGATCTTTTGCTCCTCAGGACTTGCCGGACAAATCCGCCATGCCCTTGAGCAACTCGATCGGCAACGGAAAAACAATCGTTGAACTCTTGTCGCCGGCAATCGAACTCAAGGTCTGCATATAACGCAACTGCATCGCCCCAGGCTGACGACCGAGCATCTCGGCAGCCTGCATCAGTTTTTCCGAGGCCTGCAATTCGCCTTCGGCGTGGATGACTTTTGCCCGTCGTTCGCGTTCGGCTTCTGCTTGCTTGGCGATGGCGCGGACCATCGATTCGTTGAGGTCGACATGTTTGATCTCGACGTTGGCGACCTTGATGCCCCATGCATCAGTCTGCGCATCGAGTACTTGCTGGATGTCGATGTTCAACTGCTCGCGCTCGGCCAATAACTCATCGAGTTCATGCTTGCCGAGCACCGCGCGCAACGTGGTCTGCGCCAACTGACTGGTGGCCGAGAGAAAATCCTCGACCTGAATGATCGCCTTCTGTGGGTCGAGCACGCGGAAATACAGCACGGCGTTGACCTTCACCGAAACGTTGTCACGGGTGATCACGTCCTGCGGCGGTACGTCGAGAACAACGGTGCGCAGATCCACCCGAACCATTTGCTGCACCACCGGAATCAGCAGGATCAGCCCCGGGCCTTTGACCTGCCAGAAACGTCCGAGCTGGAACACCACGCCGCGCTCGTATTCACGCAGGATGCGGAACGTCGAACCGGCGAGGGCAATCACCAACAACAGCAGCGCAACAAAACCGATTTGCAGACCCATGATCACTCTCCGAGCGGCGCCGCGTCAGCCGCGGCCACTTGCAGCAACAATCCCTTGCGAGCCACCACGCGCACCGTTTGGCCGGTGTGCAAAGGGGTGGCGCTGAGCACTTGCCAGCGTTCGCCTTGCAGTTGAATCCAGCCATTGCGCGCATCGCCCGGTTGCACGGTGGTGATCGCGGTGACGCTGCCGAGCAGGCCGGCATCACCGCTGACGGCTTGGCGCGGGCGGGTTTTCAAGGCCCGGATCACTAACGCTACCAACAGCAGCGCGCTGACCAAGCCAAGGCCGATCATCATCGGCACCGGCAATTCGGCGTTGCTCAGAATCAGCGCGCCGATGACGAACATGATGATCCCGCCCAGGCCGATCACGCCGTAATTGAGCAGAGCGGCTTCGGCGATCAGAAACACGATGCCGAGGGTGATCAGCCATAGGCCGACCGGGCTCATCGCTGGCAACGAGCTCTCGGCGGCGAAAGCGGACGCGCTGCTCAGCAGGAGCAAGGCAAAGACACAACATCGGCTGTTCACGTGACTCTCCATGAGCGTCAGTGGCGGGTTCTTTCAGTCTAGTTCAGGGTTGGGCTGTATGAATTTTGATCAATGTGCGGATGTGTCCGATGAGCGGATTTCCCTTCACCAGCGGCCCGCCGAACTAGACTCAAAGACGCAGCAACAACCTTCCGCGCGACACCGAGGTGCATCATGCGAATGGCAAAAAAGGTGCAAAGCAGCCTGACCCGGGCGCATTGCGAATATGACGTCGTTGCTCATCGACATTCATCCAGCAGCCTGGAAACCGCGCGCGTCGCCGGGGTGCCAGCGGAACGGGTGGCCAAATCGATCATCCTCGACGACCACCACGGGCATTACCTGATGGCCGTGCTGCCGGCCAGCCGTCATCTGGATCTGAGCAAGGTGCGCAACAGCGGCGAATGGCAACTGACCCGCGAAAGCAATCTGGCGCATATTTTCGACGACTGTGAACGCGGCGCGGTGCCGCCGTTGGGCGATTCCTACGGGCTGGACATGGTCATCGACCCGTTGCTGACGCGGCAGAAGGATATTTATCTGGAGGCGGGCAACCACAATTACCTGCTGCACATGAGCATGCCGGAGTTTCTGAAAATGGTGCCGCATGCCGAGGTGCGGGAGTTGAGTCATTAGGCTTTTGTGGCATTTTCATTGACGCCTTCGCGGGCAAGCCCGCTCCCACAGGGGTTCTCAGGTGGGCACAAAATCTGTGATCACCTCGTACTCATGTGGGAGCGGGCTTGCCCGCGAATGATCTTCCATTCACCGCTAATTCCAAGGATCACTGCAATGGAAAACCCAAACCACAGCCTCCCATCTCTCTTCAAACAACTCGGCCTGGACAACGACCCGGTCAGCATCGACCAATTCATCGCCACGCATTCCCCGCTTAAACCCGAGCTGCACTTGGCCGATGCGTTTTTCTGGACGGAGAGCCAGTCGCAGTTTTTGCGTGACGAGATTCTGGATGATGCCGATTGGGCGGAGGTGGTGGATCAGTTGAATGTGTTGTTGCGCAAGGGGCGGGCGGGCTAATCGCTACTTTGGGAAAGGCCAGGCCCGTGCCGTATGAACCAGCGCCATAATCCAGATCACATCCTGATCTGGCTGGTAGACAAGACGGTAGCTGGGGTGGGGAATTAATTCGCGAGTGCCGGCAATGATACCAACCGGGCCAATTTTGGGGTTTTGGGCCAGGCGTGAAGCCGCTTCGGTGAAGCGGCGATCCATGTCGAGCGCTGCGCCTGGATTTTCTGCGTGAAGGTAGTCCCAGATTTTTTCGCGATCCTGTACGGCATTTTTACTCCAGATAATCTTCATCCTTGATTTTCTACCTGCCTGCGCCTGGCGGCGAATTGCGCTTCAACTTCCTCGTTGGAAACGCCTTCACCGGCTGCCATCGATTCTCTTGCAAGGTCGACTTTTCGTTGCAGGAAGACTTCGTATTCCCGGGCTTCCTGCTGTGTGCGAACAAACTGGCGCATCATTTCTCGCATGATCTGCGAAGCAGGACGATGGGATGCCTCCGCCTCAGCCATGAATTGCTCACGCAGCTCCGGCTCGAGCTTCATTGTAAAAACGGCTTGTTTTGACATCTGCAGATTCCTTCAAGGTTTTCGGTACTGACGAGGTATATACATCGTCATCACATGGTTTAGAAAGCTTCTGTTTGTGCGAGCGACCAGTGGAGCATTTTGTTTCAAAACTTGACTGAAATTCCCCTCCAATGCGATATTGATAGTTAGCAAACTAACAGTGTGCATTTTCCCGTGTCCGATTCCCTCGACGCTCTCCAGATGAACATCAGCAGTGCCATGGTGGTGGCCGCCAGGCATTGGCGGAAGATCTGCCAGACCACGCTGGTCAACTATGGAATCTCCGAAGCCTGCGCCGTGCCGCTGTTGATGATCGGCCGTTTGGGCGAGGGTGTGCGGCAGGTGCAGGTAGCGCAGGCGGCCGGGATGGAGAGTCCGTCGCTGGTGCGTCTGCTCGATCAGTTGTGTCATTCGGGTTACGTCTGCCGTACCGAAGATGCCCACGATCGCCGCGCCAAGTGTCTGAGCCTGACCGACACCGGTCGTGAACTGGTGCAAGCGGTGGAGATCGAACTGGTGCGTCTGCGTCATGAAGTGCTTGAGGGCATCGACCAGAGCGATCTGGAGGCTACGCTTCGGGTACTCAGAGCTTTTGAGGCGGCCAACCCGCCATTGGTGGTTAATTCTTGAACGGTTTTTTCTCCGGCATTCCGCCGGCCCGGGACTGGTTCTACGGGGTGCGGACTTTTGCAGCGTCGATGATCGCGCTGTACATCGCCTTGCTCATGCAGATGCCGCGTCCGTATTGGGCGATGGCGACGGTGTACATCGTCTCCAGCCCGTTCCTCGGCCCTACCAGTTCGAAAGCGCTATACCGTGCGATTGGCACCTTTCTCGGTGCGGCCGCGGCGGTGTTTTTTGTGCCGATGTTCGTGCAGAGCCCGTATGTATTGGTGGTGGTCATCGCGCTGTGGACGGGGATTCTGTTGTTCATGTCCCTGCATTTGCGCACAGCCAACAGCTACGCATTGATGCTCGCCGGTTACACCCTGCCGCTGATTGCCTTGCCGGTGGTGGATAACCCGCTGGCGGTGTGGGACGTGGCCGAGGC
This sequence comes from Pseudomonas sp. PB103, assembly GCF_009764635.1. NCBI lineage: Bacteria > Pseudomonadati > Pseudomonadota > Gammaproteobacteria > Pseudomonadales > Pseudomonadaceae > Pseudomonas > Pseudomonas sp. PB103. Next base: position 17,685 of record NZ_RWIL01000040.1, read on the forward strand.
GCGCACTGAGGAAATTTTCCTCGGCATTGCTGTTGCCGCCGTGGTCGGTGCGATGTTCTGGCCGCGACGCTTGGCGCCGGTGTTCAACGACGCCGTGAGCAAGTGGTTCGCCGACGCAACCACCTACAGCCTGAAATTCCTCAGCCGCGACGTGCAGCCCGAAGAAGTCACCGCGCTGCGCATGGCCATGGTCGCCAACTTCAACAGCCTCGAATTGATGATCGGCCAGTTGCCCCACGAAGGCTCGCGACCGCAAACCGTGCGCAACACCAAAGAATTGCGCGGGCGGATGATTCATCTGTTGCCAGTGATTGATGCGCTGGAAGATTCGCTCTACGCCCTCGAACGGCGCACGCCTGAGCTGGTGGAAAAATTCGAACCACTGCTGGTCGCGACCCGCGAATGGCTCGGTCATGAAGACGCCGATCTCGACCGTTGGCAAGCGCTGAAAGATCAGCTCGAAGCCCTGCAGCCGAGCGCCGAAGCGTTGGAAGATCGCCGGCAACTGCTGTTCTCCAACTCGATTTATCGCCTCGGTGAATTCATTGATTTGTGGCAGGACTGCCGCAGCCTGCAGGACGCGATTGTCTGCGAGCGCCAGGACAACTGGCGCGCGGTTTACCGTCATTGGCGACTGGGTCGGCTGACACCGTTTATCGACCGTGGGCTGATGCTTTACTCGGTGGCCTCGACCATTCTGGCGATCATCACCGCCTCTGTGCTGTGGATTCTGCTCGGCTGGCCGGACGGCGGCAGTGCGGTGATTCTGGCAGCGGTGGCATGCAGTTTCTTCGCCTCGATGGACGACCCGGCGCCGCAGATTTATCGGTTCTTTTTCTGGACCGGCATGTCCGTGCTGTTCGCCAGCCTTTATCTGTTTTTGATTCTGCCCAACCTGCACGACTTCCCGATGCTGGTGCTGGCGTTTTCCATCCCGTTTATCTGCGTTGGCACGTTGACGGTGCAGCCGCGCTTCTACCTCGGCATGCTGCTGACGCTGGTCAATACCTCGTCGTTTATCAGTATTCAGGGCGCTTACGATGCGGACTTTTTCGCCTTCGTGAACTCCAACCTGGCGGGGCCGATCGGTCTGTTGTTCGCGTTTATCTGGACGCTGGTGGCGCGCCCGTTTGGTGCCGAATTGGCAGCGAAACGCCTGACCCGTTTCAGCTGGAAAGACATCGTCCACATGACCGAGCCGGCCAACCTTGCCGAGCACCGCAAATTGGGTGTGCAGTTGCTCGATCGGCTGATGCAGCACCTGCCGCGTCTGGCCCTGACCGGCCAGGACACCGGCATCGCCATGCGCGAAGTGCGCGTCGGTCTGAACCTGCTCGATTTGCTCGCCTACACCCCACGGGTCACCGGCGCGCCGAACGCTTTGTTGCAGCAGGTGGTCAGTGAAGTCGGTGAGTATTTCCGCGCTTGCCTCAAGGCCGGCGAACGCTTGCCGGCGCCGGCCCCGCTACTGATGACCCTGGATCGCACCCGCCGTGCGCTCAATGGCCACGGCGACGATGAAACCCGTCTGAACCTGTTGCACGCCTTGAGCGGTTTGCGTCTGGCGTTGCTGCCCGGCGTTGACTTCGTTTCCAGCGCCGAGCCCGAAGAACCGCTGCCCGATGGAGCGCCCCTATGATCGGTGATCTGGACATCAGCGGCATTTTCCTGCCGACCTTGCTGGTGTTGATGGGCATCACTTATGTGCTGTTTTTGTTGGTGCATGCCGTGCTTACGCGCGTGCACTTTTACCGTCTGGTCTGGCACCGGGCATTGTTCAACGTGGCGCTCTACGCGGTACTTCTGTACGGCGTGGACTCACTCAGTCGATACCTGATGACATGAAAAAACCGTTTTTGACCATCGGTCGCGTGGTACTGACCCTGCTGATCGTGACTTTTGCCGTTGTCCTCGTCTGGCGCATGGTGATGTATTACATGTTTGCGCCGTGGACCCGCGACGGCCACATTCGCGCCGACATCATCCAGATCGCCCCGGACGTGTCCGGGTTGATCCAACAGGTTGAAGTGAAAGACAACCAGTTGATCAAGCGCGGTCAGGTGCTGTTCAGCATCGATCAGGATCGCTTCAAGCTGGCGTTGCGTCAGGCCAAAGCGGCTGTGGCTGATCGCGAAGAAACCCTCGCTCAGGCTCAGCGCGAAGCCAAACGTAACCGTGGCCTCGGTAACCTGGTGCCAGCCGAGCAATTGGAAGAAAGCCAGTCGAAGGTCGCCCGGGCGCAATCGGCACTGGCCGAAGCCACGGTTGCGGTGGACAGCGCCCAACTCAACCTCGATCGCTCGGTGATTCGCAGCCCGGTCGACGGCTACGTCAACGACCGCGCGCCGCGTCCGCAGGAGTTCGTCACCGCCGGGCGTCCGGTGTTGTCGGTGGTCGACAGCAATTCGTTCCACATCGACGGCTATTTCGAAGAGACCAAACTCGACGGCATTCATGTCGGTCAGTCGGTGGATATCCGCGTGATCGGCGACCGCGCCAAACTGCGCGGGCATGTCGAAAGCATCGTCGCCGGTATCGAAGACCGCGACCGTACCAGCGGCAGCAACCTGCTGCCCAACGTCAACCCGGCGTTCAGTTGGGTGCGGCTGGCGCAGCGGATTCCGGTGCGGATTGCCTTTGACGATGTGCCGGAAGATTTCCGCATGATCGCCGGGCGCACTGCCACGGTATCCATCATCGAAGACTCGAAAGTCGACGATAAAAAGCAGGAGCCCGCGCAATGAGCAGGGCCCTGATGATCGCCGGGTTGGGCGTGATGCTGTCGGCGTGTCAGATGGTCGGGCCGGACTATCACGTGCCTGAGAATTCGGCGGTTCAGCGCAAGGATTTTCAGGGCGAACTGGCCGTCGACGGTAAGCCTGTGGTCTCGGCGCCGGTGCCGGCGGATTGGTGGCGACTGTATAAAGACCTGCGCCTCGATCAACTGGTGCAGCAAGCGATGGCCTCCAACACCGATCTGCGTGTTGCGGCGGCTAACCTGCAACGCGCCCGCGCTCAGGTCGACGAAGCCGAAGCGGCCGGTGGCTGGAGTGCTGGCGTGAAAATGGGCGCCCAGCGTTTGCAGGAGTCCGGACAGGCGTTCTTGTTGCCGGAGAAAGTGCCGGTGGACAACGTTGGCGATATCGGTATCAGCGCTTCGTATCAGTTCGATCTGTGGGGCACGTTGCAGCGCGGCATCGAAGGCGCCAAAGCCAACGCCGACGCGACCCAGGCCGCTGCCGACACCGCACGCATCACCTTGGTGGCCGACGTGGTTCGCGCCTACACCCAAGTCTGCGCCGCCAACGAAGAGCGCGAAATCGCCCAGCACTCTCTCGACCTGCAATCGCAAGGCACCACGCTGATTCAGCGTCTGCGCGACGCCGGGCGTGGCGATGAAACCCAGGTCACCCGTTCGCAAACCCAATTCAAATCCCTGCGCGCCGACATGCCGCGCTATGAAGCCGCGCGTCAGGCCGGGTTGTACCGTTTGTCGATGCTGCTGGCGAAACCGGTCGATCAATTGCCGGTCGGCACGGCGACTTGCGCTGAACTGCCGAAAATCGCCCAACTGGTGCCGGTCGGTGATGGCGCCGCGCTGCTCAAGCGTCGCCCCGATATCCGTCAGGCCGAACGGCGGCTGGCCGCCGCGACTGCCGGGATCGGTGTCGCCACGGGCGAGTTGTATCCGGACATCAGCATTGGCGCGACGATCGGTACGGTCGGTCTGATAGACGACTTGGGTGATCCATCGACCAACCGCTGGGGCTTCGGCCCGTCGCTGAGCTGGAAAGTGCCGACCAACGGCGCCCGCGCGCGCATCCGTGAAGCTGAAGCGACCACCCAAGGCGCGCTGGCGCATTTCGATGGCGTGGTGCTCAACGCCATTCGCGAAACCCAGACTGGCCTCGCCCAGTACAGCGCGCTGCTGCAACGTCGCGACGCGCTGGCCGATGCCGAGCAGTCGGCGAAACTCGCGGCAGACCAGACGCACCGCTTCTTCCAGGCCGGCCGCGAGTCGTTCCTGGCTGATCTGCAAGCGACCCGCACCTACACCGATGTCACCGCGCAACTGGCCGCTGCCAACACCCAGGTTGCGATGAGCCAAGTCGATTTGTTCCTCGCCCTCGGCGGCGGTTGGGAAAGCGGACGAACGCACGCTCCAAGCCCCGGCAAACCCTGAGGCCGTTGCTATGCTTTGAAGTGTTGGAAGGGCGCCCCGTGCAAAGCACCCTTCCAGCGCACATTGCTAGCGCTGGTCTAGGGGAAACCAATAATGAAAAACCCTTACGCTCTCGGCTTCTGGTGCGCCCTCGCAGCGCTGGTGCTGCTTTCGGCCACCTATTTCTACGGCATCATGCTGGCCCACCAGATCGACAAGGCCATGATCTTTCTCGACAGCACTGTCGCGCTGATCGCGGTTATGGCGATCGTCGTGGTGGCCTGGGCTTCGATTCAGGTTCAGCGCGTCAAGAAACGGCAGCTTGAACAGGGCAAGACCCTCGTGCTGATCTGGGACACCAAAGTCGCCCTGCGTCGGGTCGAAACCGTGTTCGACCGGTATTTCTGGGGCAGCTACTGGCAGCCGGGACGAACGTTCGCCGAAGTCATGGGCGAACTCACCGGTACACCGCTGGAAAAAAGCCTCGAAGCGCTGAAAAAACAATGCCTGGAACTCGACAAGCAGATTGATGACGAGGGCTGGCACTGGCTGAACAATGCCCGTGAATTGTCGGATGTCGCCACAGCCATGGCCCGTGAGCGTTATCAGCTGGATTTCTGTGACCCGCGCGCTGATGGGCCGGGTGGGGCGGTGATTGATCGGGATTTCGAAGTGCTGGTCTACACCTGGACCGCGCGACTGAAAAGCTTTGATCATCAGCTGGATGAGATCGAGGTTCAGTATTCCTGATTCTCGGCTGAATCATCTGGCCTCATCGCTGGCAAGCCAGCTCCCACAGGTTGACGTGGTGTGCACAAATTTTGTGTTCGCTGAAGATCCCTGTGGGAGCTGGCTTGCCAGCGATGGCAGTTTTGCTAACTGCGAAACTCTCACTGCCTGTCGGTTGTCCATTCTCCCCATAGACACTCTTTCACCTTTAAACGTTGGGCCGTCTTGCGCGCCCGGTGCTAATCTCCATCGCTGAATTCAGCGCAGTCGAGCCGCGACCCGGTCACGGGTTCAGGGAAGACGACCACACTCACAGCCACGGAAATCGATCAGGTCATTCATGAATAAATCAGCAGGCGTGCTTCTCGGAATTGTTGTTGCCATCGGCGCGATCAGCGCAGGCGGGGCCTGGTACACCGGGACCAAGATCGAAGGCGTGTTGAACAACGCCGTCAGCAACGCCAACAAAGAGCTGCAGACCGCCATGGCCGGCTCCAACGGCACCGCGTCGCTGGAACTGGTGTCGCTGGAACGCCACACCTTCACCAGCACCGCGCACTATCGCCTCAAAGGTGAAGGCGAGATGTTTGGCGACAAGCCGGTCGAATTGCTGTTCGTCGATCACATCGAACACGGCCCGCTGCCGTTCTCGCGTCTGGTGTCGCTGAAATGGCTGCCGGTCATGGCCACCAGCAACTACGAGCTGGAAAAGAACGCCGCCACCGAGAAGTGGTTCGCCGCGACCAAAGGCGCCTCGCCGCTTAAAGGCGTGACCAACATTGGCTACGATGAATCCACCACCAGCACCCTTGATCTGCTGCCGTTCGAAACCGCGCTGGATGAGCAATCGAGCCTGAAATTCTCCGGCCTGACCATGAACATCTCCGCCAGCGCCCAGGCGCAGAAGGTCAAGGCGGACGGTTACATGGACAACCTGAAACTGGTCACTGTGGCCGAAGATCAGGCGCCGGTGCAGGTTGAACTCAACGGTCTGACCCTGGCCAGCAACCTCGCCAAGAGCAGCTACGGCTATTACACCGGGGAAAACACCCTGGTGCTGACCAACAGCAAAACCACCTTCGGCACCAAGCAATCGGTGCTCGGTGTGAAGAACTTCGAAATGAAGAACCTCACCGAAGAAAACGGCAGCAATGCCTCCGGCCGCGCGGACTACAAAGTTGGCGAAGTGTCGCTCAACGACAAGAAAATCGGTTCGGCGAACATGGCCATGAGCCTGAAAAACCTCGACATCCCGTCGACGATGTCGCTGATGCAGATCTACCAGACCAAACTGCAGCCGTACGAAAAAGCCGCCGCCGAGGCTGCAGCTCAAGGCTTGCCGGCTCCGGAGCTGAACCTTACCGAAGCTGAAAACGCCCAGGTCAAAGCCGATCTGCAGAAACTGCTGGCCGCCGGCCCACAGTTCGCGCTGGAAAACCTCTCGTTCAACACTGCCAACGGCGAGAGCAAAGCCAATCTGGTCATCGACCTGACCAAACCGCAATCGATGGATTTGCCGCCGGATCAGTTGGGCAAACAGCTGATCGCATTGCTTGATCTGAATATTCAGGTGTCCAAGCCGATGCTGGTCGATTTGCTCAGCGTGCAGGCGCAACTGGATGGCCAGACTGACGCCAAAGCCATCGTCGACCAGTCCAAGGAAGCGGCGGACATGTTCGCCGGTATGGCAGTCGGTTCGCAGTTGGCCGTGGTCGACGGTAGCAACGTCGTGACCAAACTGCATTACGCCGCCAATCAGGTCGAATTCAACGGCCAGAAGATGACCGTCGAGCAGTTCGTCGGCTTCCTGATGAGCAAGTTCGCCGGCGTCACGCAAGTGCAGTAATCCTGCGCTCTTAATAGCAACGCCCGGCCTCTGTGTTGAACAGACGCCGGGCGTTTTGCTGTCTGGCGTTCGGGTTTTGGCTGTTGCGGCGCAACCGTCGTGACGATTCTGAACAATTGTTGTGTTCTGAATTCTGGTCTACGCTTGCGTGCAAGACTGCCTGACTAAGCTTGGCCGTTGGATGTGCATTGGCGGCCACCGTTACGAATGGGCAAGGAGGGCATTGCGACCCGGCTGGCCATGTAAGGATGCTGACGAATGCCGCGTATTGATGTTCCTGTATTGCATCGTGGTTTACGCCCTTTGTTCCGTGTTGCGCTGTGCAGCCAGTTGCTCTGGCCGGCGCTGGCGTTTGCCGACACACCCTACGATCAGATGGTGCGCGACGCCCGTGCCGGGCAAACCACGCCTGCGCTGACGGTGCTGCGTCAGGTGCCGCCGGGCCAGTCGACCACCGGGCAGATCAGCGATCACCTGCAAATCGCCAGTTGGGCCGGGCTCGACGCTGAAGTGGTGCAGGTCTATGAAACCCAGGGTCGCGATCGCGTCTTGCCGGTGCAGGCGCTGACTGCAACGGCGCGCGCCTATCGCAACCTCAAGCGCTGGGATCAGGCGACCCAGGTCTATAACAAGGCCCTGGCGCTGGAACCGGACAACGCCGACCTGCAACTGGGCCTGGCCCTGACGCAGGCGGATGCCGGCAAGCCCGACGAAGCGGTGACCCGCGCCAAGGCGCTGGTCGCAGCCAAACCCGATGATCCTTCCCGTCGCCTCGCGCTGGGCTATGCACTGACCCGCGCGGGCAAGCAATACGACGCGCTGTTCGAATACGATCAGGCCTTCAAACGCGCCGGCAGCAAACCGGAAGTCGCCCGCGAATACGTGGTCGCTTTGCAAAAAGCGCGACTGCCGGAGCCAGCACTGCGCCTGGCCAATCAACGCCCGGGGCTGATTGATCCGGTCACGCTGCGCCGCCTCGAAGGCGACCTGGCCGCCGAACGCGTGCGCCTCGCCGAACTCGCTACCCGCAGTGAAAAAGAACGCTACGTCATCGCCGACCGCGCGCTGGCCGACTACGACAAACTGCTCGCCACCTGGACACCGGACGCGACCGCGCATGACGACGTCACCCGCTGGCGCATCGACCGCATGGGCGCACTCAAGGCCCGCGCGCGCACCGCCGACGTCATCACGGAGTACCAGAAGCTGCAAGCCGAAGGCGTGAAGATTCCGACCTATGCCTTGCGTTGGGTGGCGGCGTCTTATCTGGATCAGCGCGAACCGGAAATCGCCACCGACCTCTATCGCCAGGTGCTGGCTGCACCGGACGCCGATGTCGGCGACCGCCTCGAAGACACCACCGCGCTGTATTACGCGTTGCTGGAAAGCGACCGCGCCGACGAGGCACGTAAAGTGGCGGAAGACGCCGCCAAGTCGCAGCGCCCGCGTATCGAGCTCAAGGGCTTGCCGATCGGCAACCCCAACGATGAATGGATGGACGCCCAGCAACTGGCGGCACAGGCCGGCACCTACGGTTCCGACTTGCCGCACGGTGAAGAGCGCTTGCAGACCCTGGTCGATCAGGCCCCGGGCAATATCGGCTTGCGCCTGGCCCAGGCCGATTTGTACCTGGCCCGCAACTGGCCGCGCCGCGCAGAAATGCAGCTCAAGGAAACCGAGAGCATCGTGCCGCGCGACATGGGTCTGGAAATTGGCCAGGCGCACACGGCCATGGAGTTGCAGGAATGGCGGCAAATGGATGCGCTGACCGACGACGTCGTCGCGCGTTACCCGGACAACCGTCAAGTGCAGCGTCTGGCGCGTGAGCGCGAAGTCCATGACATGTCCGAGCTGCGCGTCGAAGCTTACGGCGGCAAGGCCAACGGTGGCGGCAGCAGCGGTGCCGGGGCGGTCAGCGGCAGCCGCGATTTCGGCATTCAAAGCACGCTATACAGCCCGCCAATCGATGAAGACTGGCGCGTGTTTGCCGGCGTCGGATACGCCACCGGCGACTTTGCCGAAGGCACCGGCAACCATCGCTTCCAGCGTGTCGGCCTGGAGCGGCGCACCCGCGACATGACCCTCGAAGCCGAAGTCTCCAATCACGATTACGGCTACGGCGACAAACAGGGCGCGCGTCTGGCGATCGCCCGCGACATCAACGACCACTGGCAGTACGGCGGCAGTCTTGAATACCTCTCGGCTGAGACCCCACTACGCGCGCTCAACAGCGACATCAAGGCCAACGGCGGCAGCGGTTTCATTCGCTGGCGCGCCAACGAAAGCCGCGAGTGGCGTCTGGCGGTGAGCCCGTCGCATTTCAGTGACGGCAACAACCGCGTCGAAGCTTTGCTCACGGGTCGCGAAGGCGTTTACAGCGCGCCGAATGTGCAGGTCGACGCCGGTCTGGAGGTCGGCACCAGCCACAACTCCAAGTCGGATGACGTGCCGTACTTCAACCCCAAATCCGACTTCAGCGTGATGCCGCTGGTCAACGTCAATCACGTGCTCTACCACCGCTACGAAACTTCCTGGAGTCAGCAATTCCAGGCCGGCGCGGGGACGTACAGCCAGCGTGATCACGGCACCGGCGGCATGGCCCTGCTCGGTTACGGGCAACGCTATGCCTGGAACGACGTGTTCGAGGTGGGCGGTTTGTTCAGTGTGATCAACCGGCCCTACGACGGTGATCGGGAGACCGATCTGCGTCTGCTCGTCGACCTCACTTTCCGCTTCTAGAAGAGTTTGAAGATGCCTTTGATTTCGCGTTTCATCCTTCTGCTGGGAGTGCTGCTGATCAGCGCCTGCGCCCAGCAAGCCCCGGCCTTCGCACCGCCGTCCGAGCGGCCGCTGGCGGCCAGTGAAAAACCGTGGCCGAAAAATCACGTGCTCGGCATCGCCTATCACGACATCGAGGATCGCGACCCCGATCAGGCCGTGGTGGCGGTGCGCACCGAACGCATGATCGAGCAACTCGCGTGGCTGCGCGAAAACGGCTACAAGCCGGTCACGGTCGACCAGATCATGGCCGCGCGCAAAGGCGGCCCGGAGCTGCCGGCGAAAGCGATTCTGCTCAGCTTCGACGACGGCTATTCGAGTTTTTACACCCGCGTGCTGCCAGTGCTGCGCGCCTACAACTGGCATGCGCTGCTGGCGCCGGTCGGCAGCTGGATCGACACACCGCTCAATCAACCGGTGGATTTTGCCGGTGCGCCGCGTGCGCGTTCCGACTTCCTGACCTGGGATCAGGTGCGTGAAATCTCGCAATCGGGTCTGGTGGAAATTGCCGCGCACACCGACGCCAATCACAAAGGGATTCTGGCCAACCCGCAAGGCAACATGCAGCCTGCCGCCGCGACACGGCGCTACGATCCCGTCACTAAACGCTATGAATCCGAGGCCGATTTCCAGGCGCGTATTCGCACTGACGTGAACAACATCTCGGAGAAAATCCGCAAGGTCACCGGCAAGAAACCGCGTGTCTGGGTCTGGCCTTACGGCACGGCGGACGGTACTTCGCTGACCGTGGTCGGCGAACAGGGCTACGAAATGGCCCTGACGCTGGACGACGGCCTCGATGCCCTCGACAACCTGATGAGCAGCCCGCGCTTCCTCGTCGCTTCCGATCCTGACGGCGAACATTTCGCCAACAGTGTCGTCGGGGTGCAGTCGGATTTCACCATGCGCGTGGTGCATGTCGATCTGGACAATGTCTACGACCCGGACCCGGCGCAACAGGACATCAACCTCGGCAAGCTGGTGCAGCGCATGGCTGACATGGGCGCCAACACGGTGTTCCTGCAGGCCTTCGCCGATCCGCAGGGCGACGGCCTGGTGCATTCGCTGTACTTCCCCAACCGCCACTTGCCGGTGCGCGCCGATATTTTCGACCGGGTCGCCTGGCAACTGCGCACCCGTGCCCACGTGAAAGTCTTCGCGTGGATGCCGGTGCTGAGTTTCGGTCTCGATTCGAAGCTGCCGCGCGTCACCCGTTGGGACCCGAAAACCGGCACCACATCGGTCGACCCGGACCAGTACAAACGCCTGTCGCCGTTCGATCCGGAAGTACGGCGGATCATTGGCGAAATCTACGAAGACGTCGCGCGCCTGACCTCGGTCGACGGCATTCTTTACCACGATGATGCGGTGCTCTCGGATTTCGAGGACGCCAGCCCTGAAGCCTTGAAAACCTACGCCGCCCAAGGCTTGCCAAGCTCAATCGCCGCCCTGCGCGACGATCCTGCCGCGATGCAGCGCTGGACGCGCTTCAAGAGCAAATACCTCATCGATTTCACCAATGAGCTGACCGCCAAAGTCCGCGCGATTCGTGGTCCGCAGGTGCTGACCGCACGCAACATTTTCGCCGAGCCGATCCTCAATCCGCAGAGTGAAGCGTGGTTTGCGCAGAACCTCGACGACTTCCTCGCGACCTACGACTGGACGGCGCCGATGGCCATGCCGCTGATGGAGAAACAGACCCAGGCAGAGTCCGGCCCCTGGCTCGAAGCCTTGGTGGCCACGGTCAAGAAACGCCCGGGGGCGCTGGATCGCACAGTGTTCGAATTGCAGGCACGTGACTGGACGAAAAAGGATCAAGCCGACATCGACGGTGCGCATCTGGCGGACTGGATGGGCCGTCTCAAGCGTCAGGGCGCGACCAGTTTCGGTTACTACCCGGACAACTTCCTCGACAACCTGCCGGACCTGAAAACCGTAAGGCCTGCGCTCTCCAACAAATGGAATCCATAACATGCTGGATAGACTGTTAGCCCTGCTTGTTCTGGCGATTGTCCTCGGCGTTCCGCTGGGGCTGATCTTCCTGGTGACCGGGCAGTTCCTGATGGACTTCGTGTTCTTCTACCCGTTGTTCATGTCCGGGTTGTGGATTGCCGGTGGCCTGTATTTCTGGCTGCACTGGGAGCGGCATTGGCCGTGGAAGGACGACACCTTGCCGCCGCCGCTGGAAGGCGAGCCGCTGATTTCGATCCTGATCCCTTGCTACAACGAAGGGGACAACGCCGCCGACACCATCCACGCGGCGCTGGCCCAGCATTACCCGAACATCGAAGTCATCGCGATCAACGACGGCTCCAAGGACAACACCGCCCAAGTGCTCGACGCACTGGCCAAGGAAGACCCTCGGTTGCGCGTGCTGCATCTGGCGGAAAACCAGGGCAAGGCAGTGGCCCTGCGCATGGGCGCGATTGCCGCGCGCAGCGAATATCTGGTGTGCATCGACGGCGACGCGTTGCTGGCGCCGAACACGGCGGCGTATCTGGTCGCACCGATGCTGGATAACGCGCGCCTTGGCGCGGTGACCGGCAACCCTCGGATTCGTACACGTTCGACGCTGGTCGGGCGGGTACAGGTCGGCGAGTTCTCCTCGATCATCGGCCTGATCAAGCGCACGCAACGGGTGTTCGGGCGGATCTTCACCGTGTCCGGGGTGATCGTCGCGTTCCGCCGTACCGCGCTGAACCGGGTCGGTTACTGGAGCCCGGACATGATCACCGAAGACATCGACATCAGCTGGAAGCTGCAACTCGATCACTGGAGCATTTTTTACGAGCCGCGCGCGCTGTGCTGGATTCTCATGCCGGAAACCCTCGGCGGCCTGTGGAAGCAGCGTCTGCGCTGGGCTCAGGGCGGCGCCGAAGTACTGTTCAAGAACATTCGCGGCATCTGGCAGTACCGCCATCGTTACCTGTGGCCGCTGTTGTTCGAATACTGCCTGTCGACCGGTTGGGCGTTCACCTTCCTGCTGTCGGTGATCTTCTGGGGCGTCGGCAAATTCGTGGTCATGCCTGAAGCGATTGCGGTGGATCACCTGATGCCGCCGGCGTTTACCGGTCTGCTGCTGGCCTTCGTCTGCCTGGTGCAGTTCGCGGTCAGCATCATCATCGACCGGCGCTATGAGCCGGGGCTGGGCAAGACCATGTTCTGGGTGGTCTGGTATCCATTGGTGTTCTGGCTTATCAGCCTGCTGACCACGCTGGTCAGCTTCCCGAAAGTGCTGTTCGGCCAACATCAGAAACGTGCGCGTTGGGTCAGCCCGGATCGGGGTATCAAACCGATTGGCGACGACGAAGAGGAGGTCATCAAATGAAAATCATCCGGACTCGCCAACGGCCCTTCCTGGTTGTGGTCGACGTGATCCTTACGGTCATTGCCTGGGTTGGCCTGTTGTTTCTGCTGATTCGCGGCTTATGGCCGTTGATCGAAACGCACGCGGGCGGGCCGCGCATCGACAACTCGGCGTTCGATGCGCTGGGTACCTTGCAGATTTACCTGTGGGTGGCGTTGGTCAACGCGGTGATTCTTATCAGTTGGGCGCGTTACCAGCAGCGCAAAAGTCGCAGCTTCGCCCAGCGCCGTTTGCCTTCGCCAGTGATCGACGATGAAGGGCTGAGCAAGAGCTTCAAGCTGTGCGATGACCGCTTTCAGAAATTGCGCACCCCCGGGGTGATGACCATTCACAACGATCAGGAAGGCGATATCAGCCATGTGGTGACGCATTTCTGGCCAGTGCAGCAGCAGGAACTGCCACCGCCGCTGGCACCGCTGGAGCATCCGCGGGTGATCTTTCTGCATGCCGAAGACGACGACAACCGCGAGCCTCTGCCCCGCTAACCGCACGAACAATCCAACCCCTGTAGGAGCTGCCGCAGGCTGCGATCTTTTGATCTTTAACGTCAAAAGATCGCAGCCTGCGGCAGCTCCTACAGGTGGATGATCAGTGTTCGGGCTTCTGCCATCGGCAATGGTTGTTTCATGCGTTCGGCGAGCAAAGCCATGGCGCGTTCTTTTTCGCAGGCGACTGCTGCGACTAGCACACCCTTTCTGCCGAACAGCCCAATAAACGGCGGGTGCTCCGGCTCGCCGAGAAATTCGACCTCATCCCAGTGTTCGGCATAACCGAGGTAGTCGTAGTTCTTGCCGAAATGCCAGGTCCAGAAAAACGGCACGTCCAGATAATGTTCCTCACCGCCGAGCATGTTCGCGGCGGCGATGCGCGCGTGCTGCTGGGCCAGGCGCCAGTGTTCGATGCGTTGCGGCAGGCCGTTCAACGGGAAGGTGGCGATGTCGCCGATAGCCCACAGTCCTTCGCTTACACGCATGCCGTCATCGACGCGCAATGATTGATCTTCTTCTCTCGGCAGCGACGCAAACGCCTGCGTGGCCGGGTGTACGCCGACCCCCGCCAACACCAGATCCGCCGACAACCGCAGGCCATTGTCCAGCAGCACGGCCTCTACTTTGCCGTCGCCGATGATCTCTGTCGCTTGGTGATCGGTGATGAATTTCACGCCTTTTCCTTCGTGCAGTGCGCGGATTGCTTTACCCACCGCCTCGCCGAATTGCGCCGCGAAAGGAATATCGTGGCGCGCCAGTACCGTGACGTCGAGACCATGCTGGCGCAACGCCGAGGCGCATTCGAGGGCGATGAAGCTGTCGCCGATAATGACCGCGCGCTGATCGGGGCTGGCCGCTTTCATGATCTGCTCGGCCTGGGCTTTTGAGCGCAGTAAAAACACTTGTGGCAGGTCGGCGCCGGGCAGCTTCAAGGGATTGGGCTCGCCACCCGTGGCCAGCACGGCGGCGTCATAACTCAACGTCTGGCCATCATCGAGATGCAGGGTTTTTGCTGTGGCGTCGAGTGAGACGACTTCACCGTGCTGGCGCTCGATACGTTGCTCTCTATAGAAAGTTTCATCTCGCAGCGCTGGGGTTTCCTGCGGCGACATTTCTCCGGCGAGGACAAATTTGCTCAGCACCGTGCGGTCGTAACCGGCAGCAGGCTCGCGGTCGATCATCAGGATGCGCCCACCAAACCCTTTCTCCCGCAGGGCTGCCGCGCACGCCGTGCCCGCCGCTCCGGCGCCGACAATCACGAACGTCCGTGGGTCGTCCGCCGGCGGTGTGTGCGGATCCGGCAGCGGTTGGTCGTCGACCCAGACCTCCTCGCCGCGCAGCTCCAGCGGGTAGCGCTTGAGGCTGTCGAGGGCCGGCGGTTCGCACAGCGCGCCGTCCTCCGCACGAAAAGCCGCTTTATGCCATGGACAGATCAGCCGTCCACGGCACAACGCGCCCTCCGCCAGTGGCGCGCCGGCATGCGGGCATTCGCCTTGAAACGCCCGCAATTGGCCGGCGGTGCGCAGCAGGACGATCTTGCAATCGGCGATTTCGACTTGCAGACCACGGTCTTCAGGAACATCGGCGACACGGGCGACTCGATGCAGGGACATGTTCGGCTTCCTCGCAGGCATTTCTCTTACGAGTTTGCGCCACCGTGTGAGGTTCAGCCATTTGCCACTGCCACGGCACGAACGGTACAGCTATAGTTTGCAGGCCGACGATGGCCCAACTGCACAAGGTGCTCCCGGAATGACCCGATTGACCTCTCTCAACCCATGGCTGGCGGCGCTCGCTGTCACCCTTTGCGTGCAGTTTCCGGCGCAGGCCCAGGAGCGTTTCACCCTGAGCATCCCTGGCGTGTCCGATAACCGCTTGTTCACCTCAGCGGCTGCCAGTGATGCCGCCGGTTGCGGCGGCAAGAACCAGTCGCCGGCGCTGAGCTGGAACGCCGGCCCTGCAGCGACCCAGAGCTACGCGATCGTCATGCATGATCCGGACGGGCAGAAAGGCCTGGGCGTCGATCACTGGATTCACTACGGCATCAAGGCCACCACCCGGCAGATTGCGGCAGGTGTCGGCGCCAAGTCGGCGTTGGAAGGCGTCGGCGGTACCAACAGCAAAGGCAACACGCATTACATGGGGCCTTGCCCGCCGGTAGGCGACAGTGCGCACCACTACATCATTCAGATCTACGCCCTGGACCTGGCCCCGGACGCCTTGCCCGCCGGCCTGACCCGCGCCGAGTTGATGGAAAAAATCAAAGGCCATGTCCTGCGCAACAGCAGTGCCGTGCGGCGTTATCACCGCTGATGAAACGCTGAAAAAAGTGCGCGCTCCGTTCGGGGCGCGCGCTAACGGTTGGCGTCGGCCGCTGAAAGCGAGCACTATCCCAGCGCCCCCCCTTCGCGCTGCAGGCCCATTCGCAGGCTCGTGCTGACGGTCTGTTCCTCGCCTCGCGCCGATGCGGGTGTACGCTACCCTTTGCAAACGGGTTAACCCTGAACGCTGGAAATGGTCACCGGGACTGTCGAAGATGCCATGTGTCTGGCACTCGATGCGGGTCCGGGGAGAATGCCGTGCCGATCATCTTCGGGCACATGTGTGACTATCGAAAACGCCCACTGCTGAAAACGCTTTTAGACCGACTGGCATCTGTACGATGTCCGAGCGTTGGCATGGATGGCCGAGTGCAAGTGTTTGCCCCGTGGTCTTGACCTCGAGGGGCGAGCGCAGTACCTAACGCACCAGGATTTAAAGCGATTGAGCATGAACCCAAGTAAAGATTCGACATTTGCCTACCAGGCTGTTTACCGCTATCTCGTCGAACTGATCGAAGCCGCGAGTCCCGAGGGAGAGCAGAAACTGCCGTCACTGCGTCAACTGGCGCAGCGTTTGAACGTGTCGGTGTCCACCACCAAATACGCCTATTCACTCCTGGAAGACCAGGGGCGGATCTACGCCCGACCGAAGCTCGGTTACTACACCCGGGCAATGCCTTCGGCACTGGTCAGCGAGGGTTCGCCGAACCTGCTCGACAGCGTTTTCGCCAGTGCCCGGCAACCCGGCATGCTGGCGCTGAGCAGTGATGCCCCGGCCATGTTGTTGTCGCTGGAAAATCCATTGCTGATGACCGAGCGCGAGCTGACGCGCCAATATCCACGCAGCCATGCGCCGCTTTATCAACCGTTTGGCGAAACCGAGCTGCGCAGTGTTCTGGCTGATCGCTACACCCGTTCGACGCGCTGCTACTGGCGTGCCGAACACGTGTATATCGGCTCCGATTTGCGCAGCGTGCTGGAATTGTCCCTCGAAGCCCTGCAATTGACGGGCACCGTGGCGCTGGTGGAGTCGCCGTGTTCCTGGGCGATTTTGCGCCAGTTGCATGCGGCGAAGATCCGCGTGATCGAAGTGCCGTTGGGTGACGATGGCCGCTTCGACTTGCCGCAGCTGCAACTGTTGTTGCAGCGCGAGCCCATCAGCCTGGCCGTGTTGTCGTCGACGGTGAGTATTCCCCACGGCAGCCTGATGCCTGGCGAAGATAAAAAACTGATCTGCCGCTGGTTGGCCGAGCGGCGTATCTGGCTGTTTGAAAATGACAGCTACGGCGAGTTCTGTTTCGAGCCGGGCGCTACCCGTTATCGTGATTTTGCCGACCCCGAGCGCCTCGTGGTGTTTTCGACGTTCGACAAGATCATCGGCTCGGAAGCCCCTTATGGCTATGTGTTGAGCCGGTTTCAGGGGCCCGAGCTGCATCGTCTTTTTCTCGAGCGAGCCTTTCGCCTGTCGCCGATTCGGCAGAAGGCGATTGCCCGCTTGTTCACCACGCGACGCATCGATCAGCACACGCAGATGTTGCGCAGCCTGTTGATCGGGCGCATGCAGCGCATGCAAGGCATGCTGCACGAGCACACCGAAGGCCAGTTGCGCATCGTCGCGCCGCTGGGCGGTGCGGCGTTCTGGGTCGAGGCGACGCGGCCGGTGAACATGCGCCGGGTGTTCGAGCGTCTGTTGGCCAAACGCATCGTTATCGCTCCCGGCGAAATATTCAGCCAGCAAGGGGCCTGGCAGCATCACCTGCGCCTGAGCTACACCATCGACTGGAGCAAGGACATTACCCAGGCGTTGAAGATGCTCACTCAGGCCATTCAGGATGAAAGCTGAGGCCCTGACGTTCAATTGATGCCGTAGCAGTGCTTGGGCTCGGGGAAGGTACCGTCGCGAACTTCCGCAGCAAACGCTTCGCACGCCTGCGTGATCAGCGCGCCGACATCGGCGTACTGTTTGACGAAGCGTGGCACATGATCGCCACCGAGCCCGAGCATGTCCTCTGTCACCAGCACTTGGCCGTCGCACGCCGGTGAAGCGCCAATGCCAATGGTCGGCATTGGCGAGAAGTCGGTGACCCGGCGTGCGACCCCTTCGGCCACCCCTTCAAGCAGCAGGCTGAAAGCACCGGCTTCAAGGTGCGCGCGTGCATCGGCTTCAATCGCCAGCGCGGCAGCCTCGTTCATGCCTTGGGCCTTGAAGCCGCCCATGGCGTTGACGTACTGCGGCATCAGGCCGATATGCGCCATTACCGGGATGCCCCGTTTGACCAGGAACTCCACCGTGTCGGCGAGCACCGCGCCACCCTCCAGCTTGATGGCGTCGCAGCCAGTGCGCGCCATCACCTGCGCACAATTGCGATAGGCCTGCTGGGGCGATTCCTGATAGCTGCCAAACGGCATGTCGGCGATCACACAGGCCAGCCGTGTGCTGCTGACGACGGCGCGGGTGTGCGCGATGATTTCCTCCAGGCTCATGTCGAGGGTCGACGTGCGGCCATAACCGACCATGGCGGTGGAATCCCCCACCAGGATGAAGTCGACGATGGGGTCCATCAACTTGGCGATATGGCTTGTGTATGCAGTCAGGGAGACAATTTTCTGTTGCCCCTTCATCGCGACCAGTTGAGGAACGCTCAGTCGTTTGGTTCGGGTATGCAGGCTCATGGCTCTCTTCCTTGTTAAACCCCGTTGTCAGGGGTGTCTGTGGTTACAACCAGTCCCTTTCCCATCCACGCCACGCGGCGTAATCGGCGTCGATGCGTTCGAGCAACGGGTGCAGCAAAAACACCGCGCCCGGGGAGCTGTTCAGGTCAATGGTGGGGGCCATCCTTGCCCCCTCGGCGAAACGAAACCTGACGTTATGAAAACTCGGCAGGCTTTCCAGGCGCTGGCGCGCCTGGCTCTGCGCGAACAGGCCCGGGCGATGGGCAATCAGGTTCAGGCACTTGGCGTGTTGCAGCAGCCGATAACGCTTGGGCCATTGCGCCAGGCGCAACGGGTCGAGATAGCTCAGGCACGTCAGCGCCACTTGATCGTTGCCAGTGGCGGCTTGCAGCGCGGGCGGGCAAGCCAGGCCGGAGAGCCGCGCGCCGCTTTCCAGCAGGCGCGGGCCGTCGGCGGTCAGAATCAGTTCGGTGTGCGCAGGGCCGTGCACGATGCCCAAGGCATCGAGCACGCCTTGCACGTACTCGATCAATGCTGGCAGCTGCGCAGCTTCGGCCGGCACCAGGTCTTCGCGGTCGTAGATTTTGCGGCCATCGGCGGCGAAGGTTTTCGAGCATTTCCAGACGTCGGTGATCCAGTGCTCGCCCTGATGGCTCACGCTGTTGATCACGTATTCATCGCCGCTCAGGTATTCCTGCAACAGCAGGGCTTCGTTGTTGAGCATCATCAGGTTGGTCGCACCGAGGATCGACTCGACGGCCGCCTGCAATTGCCGCGCATCGTCGCAGATGAACACGTTGTCGGAACCGGCGCTGTCCAGCGGCTTGGCGACCACGCGGGTGCCGCCGCGTGCCTTGAACCAGGCCAGTGCCTCAGCCATCGATCGGGTGCGCAGTTGCGCCGCCACGGGCAGGCCGGCCTGCGCCACGTGCTCGGCCATCAGCGATTTGTCACGACGCGCGGCGGAGGTGGCCGGATCGTTGCCGGGCAGGCCCAGCCGCGCGGCCAGCAAATCGGCCAGTTCCACGCCGAATTCACTGCCGGTCAGCACCGCCGCCGGTTGTTGCGCGGCGAGTGTCGCGACCAGTGCATCGAGGCCTGCGTCGGCGACGCTGTAGTCCTCGGCAAACAGCTCTTTCGGGCAGCTCGCCGCAAAGGCATCGGGCATGTGCGCGCGCGAGCGTACATGCAGCAAGCGGCGTTGCCCGGCGAGTGAGCGCGCCAACAGCGCGCCGGTGGAATAGGCGTCGACCAGAATCAACGGCGCCAGGCTTAAATCAATGCAAGGGTTGGTCATAACGATTCACCGTGTAATGCAACATCTGAAACAGTTCGCTGGAGCTGACGCCGGGGCCATTCAGCGACCAGCCGCTGCTGCGGGGCAACGGCAGGCTGCCGGTATTGCCCCAGCGCAGCGCGCCCTTGTCGTCGATGCGGGTGGTGGCGCGGCCGGGGTTGTCCGGGTGCAGGCAGTAAGGGATGTCGAGCAAGCCGCGCGCGAACGCCTGGATCAATGCCAGGCCGATGTCGGCGTGCAGATTGCGCACGGTGTCTACCAGTTGCCGCGCTTCGAAGAGGGTTTCCTGGTAGTAACCGGCGCTGCTCGCGTCGATCGTCGGCAGGTCGCCGGCGGCCACGTCGGCGGCCATGCGCAGGGCGTCGAGGTTGTCCTCGACGGACGGAATCTGCCGCGACTCGGCGACAGTCTTGACGATCAGCCGCTCGCAACCGGCGGCGCGGGTCAGGCGCGCGCTGTCGCAAATCAAGCGCCGCGCGCCATGGTTGGTCGTCGGAAACACGCCCATGTAGGAATACACCACGACATGCCAGTGATCGCCGTCCAGATACTCGGCGGCCAATTCGCGCAGGGCCTGCAAGGCGCCGAAATCCTGCTCCATCGAGGTGCCCTGGGCATAACTGAGCGAAACCCCGCGAACCCCGTGCTGGCGGAAAAACAGCGCTTCGAGCAGTGTCATCGCTATCAGTAAAGAGGGCGGGCACAACTGCCCCAACAGGCAGCCACCAAAACTCTCGATATGCGCATGCTCGGTCGCGCCCGCCAGCAGCTGACAACTTTCGGCCCAGGCGCTGACCGCCTCGGCCAGCGGCAAGCGGCTGTACGGCATGCAATACGACACCGGGCCGCCTTCGGTAGCGTCGAGGCCCAAAGCGGCCAGGCGCTGGAACACATTCTGCGGTTTGGCGGTGCCGTGGCGGATCTGGATCGGAAAGTCTGCGCCATACAGCCCGGCGAGCATGCTGCGCACCGCTTCGATCGGGTGGCTGATGATCGGGAAACCGTTCATTGGCGCCGAGCTGTTGAGGCACTGCAGCGCGCTCTGGTAATCGCCGACCCGCGTGTAGCTGTCGAGGGTGATGGTGCCGATGGCCGCGCAGGGCAGGGCGGCGACACTGGCCAGCCCGGCGCGCATCTGGCCCAGTGCGCCAAAGCCCATGCGCGGCTGCACCACCAGCTCGTCGCGGGCGCGGGCACGCTCGATGAATTGTTGAAAATGGCCACCGCTGAACGCTGTCATGCGTCAGCGTCCCGAGACCAGTTCGACCACGGTTTCGCCGGTGGCCGGGTCGTAGCGACTGATTCGGCCCTTGTGCGGATCGCCGGCACGAACCCGGGCAATCAGCGTCGCGTCGCTGTCGAAATCGATCCGTTGATGCGCGTACAGGCTGCGCAAGGCCGGCAACGGCAAGCCACTGACCTCGGTCAGCCACTGGCTGAGGGCCGGCTCGTTGTGTTCGCCGGCGAGGATCCGGTGCAGGGCATCGAGGTTGCCCAGGTGCTGTGCGTGGCACAGCCCGAGAAAGCTTGAAAGCTCACGGCCACGGTCAACGAACGGGGCAAACTGCATGCACACCAGTTGCGCCTCATCGAGGCCGAACGCCTGCACGGCGAAGCGTGCGGCGAGATCGCGGCGAGCCTGCATGCCCTGTTCGTCGGCATACGCGGCCATGGCCAGATCGATCAGGCGCTGGGGCATCTCTTTCTTGCGCATCAATGCCTGCGCCAGTTCGAGGTATTCGGCAATGCCCTGGTTGTAAGGGCGGCCCTGTACGTACTCGGCCTTGAGGCCGCGAAAGTGCGCCATCAACATCGGGTTGGCACAGTCCGATTCGGTGAAACTGAACGCCAGTTCTTCGAAGCGGAAATCGAGAAACTCGGTGATCAGTTCCCAGTGATCCTCAACCTTGTAGCTGACCAGATCGTAGATGCTGACGAACTCAGGATCAGCATGCTCATCACCGCACGCGACGCGTCGTTCCTCACGCTGTTGATCGAAACCTTCACCGAACAGCTCGACAAAATAGCTTTGCGCCACGCCGTCCAGCGCTTGCAGCAGGCCGCGAAAACCCTGGCGGCGGCATTCATCGACATTCAGGCCCAAACGCTGCGCCAGGCGCATGATCCAGGTGAAATAGTGCTTCTGTTCCTTGCGCGAGTCGCCGGTGACGACGGCATCGACGCCGCCCTGCCACCATGCCGCCCGCCCATAGAAATCGGCCACGGCCAGGTTGCAGCTGTTGCAGAAGGTCGGTCGCCCGTCACCGGCGGTGCGATGGCCGTTCATCAACACGTCGAAACGGTTCATCGCCTGCACATCGTCCGGGAATGGCAGGTGGCGCTCGAACGGCCGGATCTGCTGATGATCGACCACCAGCATTTCCACGCGCGGATCATTGAACAGGTGCAAGGCGCGGTAGACCCGATCGATGTTTGCCATCACCGCATCCGGCACACCGGCGTGGCGCATGTTGGCGATGCGCAACTGGAACGTGCGGCCATGCAGCACCGACAGGTGCAACTGCGTGGCACGCAGCATGGCCACGGTGTAGGAGCTGTCCTTGCCGCCGCCGTAGGCGACCATCAGTTTGTAATCGGTCAGCCCTTCGAGACCACCCGCCGCATCGATCAGGCGTTCGCCAATGGTTGCGACGGCGCGGCGTTCATCGGCGCGCAGGTAATGATTGAGCTGACCCAGCAACGGCTCGTCGTTCCAGGCTTGGGAGGTATTGGCGTTCATAGCGGTTCTGCCTGGAATTGGAACGTCTGGGTGGTGTGGTGGATGTCGCGTTCAGTTGCGTCTTCACTGCCACCGACAAAAATGAAGCGGCCGCTGTGCAGCGCGTCGTAGCTGCCGCCGGCTTCGAGGATCTGCCCGGGTTCGGGGAGCAACTCGCGCCATAGATTGGGCAGGGTGTCGCGCAGCGATTGCGCCTGCACGACGCGGCAGGGCAACTGTGCCGGTTTGGGGATGACCAGCCAGCCGCCACTCGGATCTTCGTCGTTCGCCGGCAATGGCACTTGCTCGCCAGCGAGGCGGCGTAGCCAGTGCTCGTACAGATTGACCCCGAAGACCTTGTTGATCAGGTGCGGGACTTCACTGCCGCCGACCCGTGCACCGATTTCGAGGAACACCAGCGAGTCGTCCGGCTCGACGAAAATCTCCAGGTGAAACGCGGTGCAGCGCAAATTCAGCGCCCGCAGGATCTGTTGGCTGAACGCCTCGATCCGCGTGCGCAGGGGCGACGCCTGGACAATCACCGAACCCAGCGGCTGCGCCTTGGCAAAATCCAGGCAACTGTTGATGTAGCGCGAGACCACTTGAAACGGCACGCTGCCGTCGACATCGGCGAAGCCGTCGATGTGGTAGGTCTGGCCGTGCATGAACGCTTCGATCTCGTAACGCGAGAGGTCGAGGGTGTCGAGCAGGTTGCGCAGCGCCGCTTCGTTTTCGACCTTTTCCACGCCCATGCTGGCGGCACCGTCGACCGGTTTGACGATCAGCGGAAAACCGATCTCGCGGGCAAAGTGCAGGGCCTGTTCCGCCGATTGGCAGCGCGCAAATGCCGGCACCGGCAGGCCCTGGGCCTGAAGAATTTCCTTCATGCGGGCCTTGTCGCGGTACACCGCCACTTCGTCCGGCCCGTCACCTGGAATGTTCAGGGTCTGGCGCACCCGCGCGGCGATTTCCAGGGTGAACTCCGACAGTGCGATCAACTGATCGACCGGGCCCACCCGCTCGATGACTTGCTGAACCGCACCCAGCAGCTGCTCGTATTGATTGACGTCGCTGACCTGCACCTGATGGGCGATGTGCTGCGCCGGGGCAAGCACGCCTTCGGCGCCGGGGGCATCGACCACGTAGCTGATGCGGTGTTGTTGATGATCGAAGAAGTCTTCGTAGCGAGTCAGTTCGTTGTCCCAGCGGCGCTCATCACGAAAGCGCGGCCAGCGGTTGACGATAACGATGTGCATCGTGGATATCCTTGATTGAGCGAAGTCAGCCGTGGTGGGGATCAGCCCCAGGACGGCACGCTAACGGCGGGTGCAGGTTCGGCGTCGGCTGGCGCATGCAGCGTGGCCAGGTAACCGCTGAAGGATTCGATCGCGTCGGGGCCGACAAACACCTGTTGGTAGCCGGCCTCGATCAACGGTTGGCGAACCGCCAGGGTTTCATCCTCGGAGGTGGTCAACTTGCCGCCGATCACGCAGGGCAGGTGCGGGTGCTTCTGGCGTACCTGGCGAATCAGCTCCAGGCCTTGCGAGTAGCCGTGGCCATTGACGCTGCTGACCACCAGCAGTTGAGTGCGGCGCTGTTCGAGCGCATTGAGTACGGCGTCGATCGGGGTGCAGCTGCCAAGGTTTTTCACGTTCAAACCATGCTCGGCGAGCCACAGTTGCAAATACACCAGGTTCCACATGTGCGAGTCGGACTCGACCGTGGCAAGCACGCAGTGCGGCAGGGCTTTCATTGAGACGCCTCCATGGCGAGCGACGGACCACCCAGGGCCAGTTGAAAGCGCCGGGTGGTCAGGATGAACAGCAAAGTGCCGGGAATGGTCAGCACCAGCGCCAGTACCAGAATCAGCACCTGCGCGCCGTAGACGTGGCCGACACTGGCGGTCAACAGGCCGCCCAGCGGGTAGGACAGCAGGTTGACCAGGTAAAACGGTCCCATGACTTTGCCCAGGTGGGCGCGGTCGATCGCTTTGATGCGCTGCGTACGGTTGAACACGTTGAACAACGCACAACCAGCCATTGCCAGCAGAAAGCTCAGGGCATACAGCAACACGCCGTTGGCCACGCCCATGCAGATCAGGCCCAGACACAGCAAGGCAAAACCCAGCGCGCCGAGTCGATAAATCGACATGCGCGCCAGCAGACGCGGCACCAGAATGAAGTTCAGCAGCCCGAGCGCGCCGGCCCCGGCGTTCATCAGGCCAAAGACACCGTCGGCGGCACTGAACACCCCACTGATGACAAACGCGTTGGCGCTCAGCACCGCGGCGAAGGCCAGGTTAATGGTGAAATTCAGTCCGGCCAGGGTCAGCACCGGTGGATTGCCGAGCAGCAGGCGCCAGCCCAGGGCCAGATCCTTGAACACGCTGCTCGGGCCGCTGGCCGCCGTGCGCGCCGTGGGCAGTCCGCGCCAGAACAGCGCCGCGGCAAACAGTGCCACCGCCGCCAGGCCTAGCAGCCAGCGCTTGTCGGTGTACATCGCCAGGCCAGCGGCGAGTGCCGGACCGAGCGCCATCGCGAGCAATTCCATGTTCTGCACCAGCGACTGACAGTGCGCGAGACGCTCGGGACCGGCGATCAG
This sequence comes from Pseudomonas sp. PB103, assembly GCF_009764635.1. NCBI lineage: Bacteria > Pseudomonadati > Pseudomonadota > Gammaproteobacteria > Pseudomonadales > Pseudomonadaceae > Pseudomonas > Pseudomonas sp. PB103. The sequence goes on from NZ_RWIL01000040.1 coordinate 42,666, forward strand.
TGGCACGCTTTTTTCAACCGCCATGCGCACCGGCGCCATCAACACCGAAAGCACGATGCCGTTGCCGATCAACGCCCAGATCATCCACTGCGGCTGATACCAGCAGATCCACAGCGTGACGCCCAGGCTCAGCGCGCGCGCCGTGTTGGCCGTGCGAAACAGCAGACGGCCGCCAAAACGGTCGGCCAATAACCCGGCAAACGGATAGGCAATCAGTGCCGGCAGCCATTCAAGGGCAAACGCGACGCCGGAATAGCGCACGTTGCCGGTCAGTTGATAAATCATCAGCGGCACGGCAAACAGCACGGTCTGTTCCGCCAGCAAAGCGCACAACAGGCCGGCGCCGAACCAGCGGATGGCGCTATGGCGGGCATCGGCGCGGGCCTCAGGCATGATCGCGATCCCAGATCGTTTCCAGTTCGCGCAGGTAAGGCAGCACGTACTTGCAGAAACGGCGCATTTCGTCGCGGGTTGGCCAGCCGGAGAAAATGAACTCGCTGACGCCGACCTTTTTGTATTCGAACAAGTACTCGGCGACTTCCTGATAACTGCCGACCACGCACAGCGCAGGGCCGCCGCGATACGCCACCGCCCCCGACCAGAGCATCGGCGACAACCAGTCGTGCTGCGCTTTTTCTGCCAGGCGGAACGAGGTTTTCACTGCTTCGGAATCGCAGCGTCCGACAAATTCACGGACCCATTCACGATGCTGTTCGTCGGGGTTTTCCATCATGCTTTCGACAGCCGCCAGCGCTTCTTCGCGGGTTTCGCGAGCCAGTACGTGCATGCGGATGCCGACCGAGCAGCCCGATTCCAGAACAGTGCGGCTGGCCTCGGCAATACCTTCAGGCGTATCGCCGTAACGCAGCCAGCAATCGCTGTGTTTAATGGCAATCTGTTGGGCGATGTCCGAAGCGCCGCTGAGGTAAATACGCGGGCGCTCAGCGTCTTTGAACGGCAGGCCCAACTGGGCTTTTTCGATGCGGTAGTGCGCGCCGTGATAGGTCAGCGGCGATTCGCCGTTCCAGAACCGATGCAGGATGTCGAGGAATTCGCCGGTGCGTTCATAGCGTCCGTCGTGGGCCACGAAGTCGCCGTAATAAGCTTGCTCGTCCGGCGAAATGCCGGCCACCAGGTTGAGCGAAATGCGCTTGTCGGACATCCACGAAACCGTGTTGACGATCTGCGTGAACAACGTCGGCGGCACCAGGCCGGGACGGTAGGCGAGGATGAATTTGACCCGCTCGGTTTCACGCACCAGCGCGCCAATCATCGGCAGCGGATCGGGCATGTGATAACTGATGCCCATCAACAGCGAGTCGATGCCCAACTCATCGGCTTCCTGGGCAAAGTCGACGATGCCGGCAAAATCGAGAGCGCCGGTGTTGTATTTTTCCGAGGCCTTTTGCTGACCGCTGTCCAGCGGTGAGCACCAGTGAATGCGCAGTGGTGCAGACATTGTGTTTCTCCATGGCACAGCCTGCCGCCGCCGGAGCGGGAGCAGGCGTGGGCAATCAGTGCGGGTCAGAACAGGAAGCTGGTACCGACGGTGCGGTCGAACAGCGCGACGTCGCGGATGCGGCGTTTGCCGCAGATGAACTTGAGCAGACGCTCGATGCCCAGGCCGCCACCGGCGCTTGGGTGCAGCAAGCCGCGACGGGCGACTTCCAGGTAGTTGGCGAACGGCTCAAGGTCCATCGACAGTTCGTTCATGCGGTAGACGATCTGTTCGTATTCGAATTCGCGCTCGGCGCCCGACAGGGCTTCGCCGTAGCCATCGGGATAGATCAGGTCATAGTTGTTGTAGGTGCCGCGCTTGCCCGGGGTTTCGCGATCGTAGAATTCGCGGCGGTAGTTGGTGACGAAGAACGGCGTGTGCGCTTGCGCCGACATGATCTTCTCGAAGTCGTCACCATGCTCGGCGCGCAACGCGTCGGAGCTGTAGATCGGGAAGGCTGTGGCGAAGTGCGGCAGTTGCCGGCCGAGCTGCGCCAGTTCGGCGGCGCAGTGTTGGCTGACTTCGCTGAACACGTGCTTGATCAGGCCTTCGATCAGGGCCATGACCTGGTGCATGTCGCCGTCGCGGATCTCGAAATCGAACTGCGAAAACTCCAGCAAGTGGTTTTCGGAATCCTTGATCTCGGCTTTTTCCAGGCGAATGTTCGGCGCCACGATAAAGATCTTTTCGTGACCCTTGGCGGTCAATGCCAGCTGCTTGTGGAAGATCATGCTCGCCGTCAGTTTCAGGCGTCGTTCTTCGTACTGGATCTCGGCCGGATACACCGCGTGGTTCAGCGGATCGGTGATCGGCGACATCAGGATCGGCATCAACTGTTTGAAGTCGCGCTCCAGCAAATATTGCTGCAAAGCTTGTAGGACGCGGCCCCGGATGATGGCAATGGATTCTATGTCTGGATTAGCAAAATCGACGAAGTTACGGGTAATTTCTTCCATGATTGGCCAGATATTCAGGGAGTTAGGGAGGCCCTGATTATTGTTTAATCGAACGAAAACTCAATGTACAGATTTCGACTAAAAAGCAGCACAGAGCTCGGGTTTGGTTGTCCGACGACGCTTTTGCATGGACGATATCGCGCTGCTGAAATTGATCGGGTGGCGCACCAGTGGGCAGATTTCCTACAGACTTCGCCAGCCGCCGCCGCTCTCCAATTCGTCTATTCAGAGTTCGCCCATGACTGCCCTAAATGGCTCGCGGCCCCACCAGTTTTCCAGGTCTGACTACAAGACCCTGGGCCTCGCTGCGCTCGGTGGCGCGCTGGAAATCTACGACTTCATCATCTTCGTGTTTTTTGCCCTGACCTTAAGCCAGCTGTTCTTTCCGCCAGAGATGCCGGAATGGCTGAGGCTGCTGCAAAGCTTCGGCATTTTTGTCACCGGTTATCTGGCGCGGCCGCTGGGCGGGATCCTGATGGCGCACTTCGCCGATCAGTTGGGTCGCAAGCGCGTGTTCAGCCTGAGCATTCTGATGATGGCGTTGCCGTGCCTGCTGATCGGCATCATGCCGACCTACGAACACATCGGTTATTTCGCCCCGCTGTTGCTGCTGCTCTTGCGCGTGCTGCAAGGCGCTGCGGTGGGGGGCGAAGTGCCGAGTGCCTGGGTGTTCGTCGCCGAGCATGCACCTGCCGGGCATCGCGGTTACGCCTTGGGTTTTCTCCAGGCCGGTCTGACCTTCGGCTATTTGCTGGGGGCGCTGACCGCGACCCTGCTGGCGCAACTGTTTACCCCGGCGGAAATTCTCGATTACGCCTGGCGCCTGCCGTTCCTGCTCGGCGGATTGTTCGGTGTGATCGGCGTGTGGTTGCGTCGCTGGTTGAGCGAAACGCCAGTGTTCATGGCCTTGCAGGCACGCCGTGATGCCGATGCCGAACTGCCGTTGCGCACCGTGCTGCGTGAACACCGCGGGATGTTGCTGCCGGCGTTCATTTTGACCTGTGTACTGACCTCGGCCGTGGTGGTGTTGGTGGTGATCACCCCGACCGTCATGCAAAAGAGTTTTGGCATGACCCCCAGCCATACCTTTGGCCTGAGCAGCCTGGGCATCGTCTTTCTCAACATCGGCTGCGTGATTGCCGGCCTGATTGTTGACCGCATCGGCGCCTGGCGCACGGTCAAGCTGTACAGCGTGCTGCTGCCGATGGGCATTGCCGTGCTTTATGGCTGCCTGATCAGCGGCGGCAACTGGCTGGGGCTGGCGTACGCGTTGGCGGGCTTGAGCTGTGGTGTGGTCGGCGCAATACCGTCAGTGATGGTCAGCCTGTTTCCGGCGCACATCCGCGTGTCGGGCATTTCCTTTACCTACAACATTGCCTATGCCCTGTGGGCGAGTACCACGCCGTTGCTGCTGATCGCGTTGATGCCATGGAGCCCTTGGGTGTGCGTGGCGTACTGCGTGGTGATGGGCGCGGTGGGTGTCGGCTGTGCGACCTGGTTTGGCGGGCGTGAGCCTGCCCAGACCGCGTCGGCAATGGTCGCGGAGCGTTGAGGCAAACGATGCAGAGTGCGCACCTTGGACTTGGCACGGATGGCTACTGGATGATGGAATTACACGAATTACCGGCGACCCAACTGCTGGCCCTGTTCGCCAGTCGCGAGTTGTCTCCGCTGGAGTATTACGATCACCTGCTGGCCCACATCGAACGGTGGGAGCCGAGCATCGGTGCGCTGTATGCGTTCAATCCGCAGCGTGTGCGCGAGCAGGCGCGGGCGTCGAGCGAGCGCTGGAGCAAAGGCGCGCCGCGCGGCTGGCTCGATGGTGTGCCGGTGACACTCAAGGAACTGATCGCCACCCAAGGCGACTGCATTCCTCAAGGCTCGCGCGCCAGCAGCCTGATTGCGGCAACCGCAGACGCGCCGCCGGCCGCCCGCATGCGCGAGAGCGGGGCAATCATCCTCGGCAAAACCACGGTGCCGGACTTCGGCATGCTGTCGTCGGGACTGTCGAGCTTTCATGGCATCACACGCAACCCCTGGGACATCCGCTGCAACCCGGGCGGTTCGAGTTCCGGTGCGGCAGCAGCGGCGGCAGCCGGTTATGGCCCGCTGCATGTCGGTACCGACATCGGCGGATCGGTACGGCTGCCGGCGGGCTGGTGTGGCCTGGTAGGGTTCAAGCCAACGCTGGGGCGAATTCCGATAGACCCGTATTACACCGGCCGCTGTGCCGGGCCGATGACCCGCACGGTGGATGACTGCGCCTTGATGATGGGGTATCTGGCGCAACCGGACGCTCGCGATGCGACCAGCCTCGCCCCGCAGGCGCTGGAGTGGAATCTGCAAGCACCGTCGATGCAGGGCTTGAAAATCGGCTTGATGCTCGACCCCGGTTGCGGCTTCCAGCCCGACAACGAAGTGTGTGAGGCGGTGCGGCAGGCTGCACGGCTGTTCGAGGCCAATGGTGCGCACGTGGAGTTGATCGGACCGGTGATGGATCGCCGTTTGCTCGACGGCCTCGATGATTTCTGGCGGGCCCGGCAGTTGTCGCAACTGCAAGCCCTGAGCACGGAGCAACGCGCCAAAGTCTTGCCATACATCGAGGATTGGGCGGCGCCGGCGGCGAAGATGAGCGCGGTGCAAGCGGTCGAAGGTTTCAACCAGACGTTCGAGATTCGCCGACGCTGCGCGGCGGTGTTCGAGGATCTCGATCTGGTGTTGTCACCGACCAATCAGGTCAGCAGTTTCCCGGCCGAATGGCCTTCGCCGGGCAACGATCCGCGCCAGCCTTTCGAACACATCGTGTTCACGGTGCCGTGGAACATGGGCGAGCAACCGGCCCTGTCGATCAACTGTGGTTTCACGTCTGAGGGCATGCCGATCGGCCTGCAGATGATTGCCCCACGCTTCTCCGATCAGTGGTTGCTGAAGTGCGCCAAGGCCTATGAAAACTGGCGCGGTCCGATCAAACACTGGCCGTCCGCGCCACCCCGCTGAATCCCGATGGTTGTGGTACACCGCGCAAGCCTCTGGCGCTTGCGGCGGTGCACCTTCTTTTTGCAGGCGTTCCGATGAAATCACATGCACTTCGCGCGATGGTCGCGATGCTGGCGGTTGCTCCGCCCGGCTGGGCCGCCGAAGCGGTCACTGCGCAGGATCAGGCCACGGGGCTGCTGGACGGCAGCCACCTGAACCTCAACTTGCGCCACTACTATTCCAATCAGCACACCCAGCGCAGCACGCACCTGGTGATCAAGAAAAACGGCGTCGCCGAGCCGACCCGCGAGCGCATCACCTGGGTGCAGACCGGCATGCTCAATTACAGCTCCGGCTACACCCAGGGTTGGCTGGGCGTAGGGATTGATGCGGCATTGTTCAGCGCGGTCACGCTGGAGCGCGGCCATGGTGCAGTGGCCAACGGTGGCGATCGTGTGCTGGTCGACAGTGATGGCGACGCCGTGCCGACCTGGAGCCGCCTGGGCGTGGGGGATCTGAAGCTGCGCGTTTCGAGCACCGAACTCAAGGCCGGCCGGATGCTCACGGAAAACCCGATCCTGCGCTACAAGGACAACCGCGCCTTGCCGTCGACCTTTCAAGGCGTTGCGGTCAACAGCAACGAACTCGACTGGCTGGCGCTGCAAGCGGGCAGCTTCGAACGCGCCATCCCGCGCACCGGCAGCGGTAGCGAACGGCTGACCACGACGTTCGGTAATCGCGCCTACAGTGGCTCGCGCATCAGCTACGCCGGCGGCACGGCGACAGCCCCGGCCGGGCTGACACTCAGCGCCTATGGCTCGCGCTTCGAAGACATGTGGCAACAATATTATCTGGGCGCGACGCATCTGGTCGGCAATCGCGCAGACCTGGCGCTGAAAACCAGTTTCAACTATTACCGCACCCGCGATCAGGGTGAACAGCGCCTGGGTTTCATCGACAACGACGCCTACAGCCTGGCGGTGACGGCCGCCCACGGTGCCCATGGCCTGACCGCAGCGTGGCAACAAGTGTTCGGCGACGAATACTTTGACTATGTGTGGGAGTCCACGGGCAACTACATGGCCAACTCGCTGTACTCGGACTACAACGGCCCCAACGAAAAATCCTGGCAGTTGCGCTACGACCTCGACCTGGCCAGCTATGGCGTGCCGGGCCTGACCGCCAGCCTCTGGCACGCCAAGGGCTGGGGCATCGACGGCACGCATTACAGCGGCGACCGCGACGGCCACAACACCGGCTACAACGTGCGCGGGCTGGATGGCGCCAAACACAATGAAAACGGCTTGATGGTCGCCTACGTCGTGCAGTCCGGCAGCCTGAAAAACACCGTGTTGCGCAGCATTGTCTACAACCATCGGGCCAGTGGCGGGCAGATTGACGGCAGCTACGACGAGTTCCGGCTGGTGGCGAATGTGCCGTTCAATCTGTTCTGAAAAATCCGCGAAAATTTTTTCAGCAGAGTTAACCCGAACCGCAAGGGCTGGCCGTCTCAGTGGATGAATGCTCAATTTCATCCCGAGGTCAGCCCCCATGTCCCTTCCTCTGCCTTTCCTGCGCCCCCTTGCGGTCGGTGTTTTGCTGGCCCTCGGTGGCTGTGGCGTTTCCTCGCATCCGGAGTCGGCCGCCGTGCCAGCACCGGCGCAACCTGAAGAAGCTCAGGTTCAACACGAAGCGGTCATGGCCGCAGGCTCGATGGCCAAGCGCTCGGCGCGTCCGGCACCGATCGCCAGTTTCGCGGCGATGCCCGCCGCCGACAGTTATCCACAGGGCTATCGCGACGAGTCGCGCGAGCAGTATCAAACACTCGCTGACAACCCGATCCACAGCGTTGCCGAAACGCCGGTTTCAACCTTCAGTGCCGACGTCGACACCGGTGCCTACGCCAACGTGCGCCGCCTGCTCAATCAAGGGCGGCTGCCGCCGGAAGGCGCGGTGCGCCTGGAGGAGATGGTCAATTACTTTCCCTACGATTACGCATTGCCCAGCGATGGCTCGCCCTTCGGCGTGACCACTGAGCTGGCCGCGTCACCGTGGAACCCGCACACGCGTCTGCTGCGCATCGGCATCAAAGCCTCCGACCAGGCCGTGGCGCAACTGGCCCCGGCCAACCTGGTGTTTCTGGTCGACGTCTCCGGCTCGATGGATCGCCGCGAAGGACTGCCGATGGTCAAAAGCACGCTGAAGTTACTGGTCGATCAATTGCGCGACCAGGATCGCGTGTCGCTGGTGGTGTATGCCGGTGAGTCGAGGGTGGTACTGGAGCCAACTTCCGGACGCGAGAAAGCCAAAATTCGTACAGCCATCGAGCAATTGACCGCCGGCGGCTCGACCGCTGGGGCCTCCGGCATCGAGTTGGCTTATCAAATGGCCCAGCAAGCCTTTATCCCCAAGGGCATCAACCGCATCCTGCTGGCCACCGACGGTGATTTCAACGTCGGGGTCAGCGACTTCGACAGCCTCAAGCAAATGGCTGTGGATAAACGCAAAACCGGGATCTCCCTGACCACCCTGGGTTTTGGTGTGGATAACTACAATGAACACTTGATGGAACAACTGGCCGATGCCGGCGATGGCAATTACGCCTACATCGACAACCTGCGTGAGGCGCGCAAGGTGTTGGTCGATCAACTCGGCTCGACCCTCGCCGTGGTGGCGAAAAACGTCAAGTTGCAGGTGGAGTTCAACCCTGCGCAGGTCAGTGAATATCGCCTGCTCGGCTACGAAAATCGTGCCTTGAAGCGTGAGGATTTCAGCAATGACAAAGTCGATGCCGGCGAGATCGGCGCAGGGCACACGGTGACCGCGCTGTACGAAATTGTCCCTGCGGGCGAAAAAGGGTGGCTGGAGCCGCTGCGCTACGGTAAATCTGCCCCGGTTGTTTCCGGCAAAAACGGAGAATTGGCGATGATGCGTGTGCGTTATCAACAGCCTGACGGTGGGAAAAGTCTGCTGATCGAGCGGCCGATTTCTGATCAAGTCGTAACCGCCAGTGAAGACCTGCGTTTTGCCGCGGCGGTCGCAGCGTTTTCCCAGCAACTCAAGGATGGCCGCTACACCGGCGACTTCAGCCTGAAGGACACCGAAACACTGGCCCGTGGCGCGCGGGGCGATGATCGCTTTGGCTTGCGTAACGAGTTCGTGCAACTGGTGGAACTGGCGCAGAGCTTGCGCGCCTCGACCGTCGCGAATGCGTTGCCCACTGAGCGACGGATTGAATAGTGAGTCGTCTGAAGGGTTTCATCAGCCAGTTGTTTGCCTCGGCAGACAGCCCAACCGCCAGCAGCGATGAAGCGCTGCTGGCGCGTTATCGCGAGGGCGACGGCGCGGCGTTCGAGATTTTGTACGCCCGTCATCGTCAGGGTTTGTACCGGTTTCTGCTCGGCTTGAGCGGCAAAGCCGAACTCGCTGACGAAGTATTTCAGGAGACTTGGTTGAGCCTGATTCGCAGCAGCAGTCAGCCACAAGGGAGGGCGACTTTTCGTACGTGGCTGTTCCAGATTGCCCGCAATCGTCTGATCGATCACTGGCGCAAGCATGGCGCCCAACAACCGCTGCACGACAGTTACGACGAGCAGGCCCACGCGGTCAGCGACGACACCAACGATCCTGCACAATTGCTCAGCCTCAGCCGCGACAGCCAGCGCCTGGACAGCGCCCTGCAAACCCTGCCGGCCGACCAGCGCGAAGTGTTTCTGCTGCGCGCCCACGGCGACCTCGACCTGGCACAAATCGCCAGCCTCACCGACACACCGCTGGAAACCGTCAAAAGCCGCTTGCGCTACGCCCAGCAAAAACTGCGTCGGCTGCTGGCCGAGGAGGTACTGACATGACTGACGCCCGCCAGACACCCGAAGATCCGCTGATCAAACATGTGCGCGAACAGCACAACGCTGAACCGCCAGCGCACCTCGATGCGTACATTCTCAATGCCGCACGCGGCGAAACTCCAACGCCAAAGCCGGGCCTGTGGCAACGCTGGCTCGACGCCTGCCGCCAGCCGCGCTGGCAAGTCGCGTTCGCCAGCCTGGTCGGCGTCGCGCTGATGTTGTCGCTGGTGCAACGCACGCCCGAACCGCAGCCGCAATTCGACTACGCTCCCCCAGCTCCGGCGCCACTGGCGCGCAAACAAGCGCCCGAAGCCATGAGCGCACCGGCTGGCGCCATGTCCGCTCCTGCACCCATGGCGGAAATGGCCGCGCCGATGCAAAGCCAGGCGATCAGCGCCGATGAAGCCAAACTGAGCAAGCGCGCCGCCGCACCGGCCAATGGCCTCGACGCACAATTGCGCGAAGTCCTGCGCCTGCGCGAATCCGGCCAGTCGCAAGCGGCCGACAGCCTGTTCAACAACCTGCACAAACGTTACCCGAACGCCGACCTCGACGCGCGACTCGAACAGTTGCAGAAAAAATGACCCCCTGAACCCTCAGCCATTTGGCATTGCCCCGCAAAAACGCGCACTATCGGGCCATTGCCAATACGCTGGAGGACAACGTGGCATCGAAAATTGACCGCATCGCCCAACTCCTCAACTGCCCGGAAAAGGGCGAAGAGATGCGCCGCGCGATTACTGAAGCACGTAAGGAATTTCTGCTGAACCAGCCGGAAGAAGATGTCGTTGAGGAAGACGAGGTTTTTGAGGAGGTTGAGGGGGAAGAAGATGACGATGAATATGATGAGTTTGACTGGACGACGGAGTAGCACCGCTCTGGCAGACTCTGGCTTTAATTTGTAAACACACTCGCTGTCCTGATTTCTTTACGCAGATTCATAAGCATTGACCCCCCCTTCTCTAAAAAGGGCACTATAAAGTACTTTTTTATGTACCTTTTGGAGCCGCCATGGAGCAGTTGCTTGCTAGTCGTTCGGTAAGTATTACCGAACTGAAACGGAGCCCGAGTACGGTGATTGAGCAGGCGGGCTCAGAACCTATTGCCGTTCTCAATCATAATCGTCCCGCTGCCTATTTGTTGGCGCATGCGACTTATCAGGAGTTGCTGGATCGCCTTCGAGCTGCCGAGTTACGCGAGGCGATTGCGGCAAGCCGCAATGATCCCCGTCCGGCCATAGCCGCTGACACTGTATTCGATGAGCTTGATGCGCTTATAGATGATGTTGAAGCTGAGCAAAATCATTTATGAGGCAGTTGTTTTTTTCCGCGCTTTCACGGGAGGATTTGCAGCAGATTGCCCGCTTTATCGCTCGTGATAATCCCCGGCATGCACGTTCTTTCGTTGGCGAGTTACGCGTACGGTGGTGATTACTTGATCACTCAGCCTAATCAAGGCATTTCGCGAGAGGATTGCGCCAAGGGTCTGAAAATGATCACTCACGCTCGTTATTTGATTTTTTACTCGATCGTGGAGGGAGACGTTCAGATAGAGCGGGTTTTGCACAGTGCGCGAGATCTTGCCCGATTGTTTGAAGCTGTAGGTCGTGAGCCTCAGTAAACTTGAAATGCAATCGCCCACAAAAAAGCCCCGGACCATCACAGTCCGGGGCTTTCTCGTTTAAATCAATGGTGCACCAGGCGGGATTCGAACCCACGACCCCTGCCTTCGGAGGGCAGTACTCTATCCAGCTGAGCTACTGGTGCAGCGGGCGACATCATACCTAGGTCGGCTCGGGGCGTCCATGCTGGGGTTTGTCAGGGCGCGTGTCCGCTGAAATCACTGTATTCCTTAAAGCTGTAACGTCCTGCAAAACCCTCGCTTGGCGCTTTCACGGGACTGATCTATGGTTCTGTTGCCGCGAGGGCTTTTTGCTCGTTGATCTGAAAATTTCCACAAACGCGGCGTTTTTGTTCTTTTTTTCGAACGACCTATTGTCCTTTACCCCCTTTGATCCTACGATCCGTTTGAGATTTCAAACGCTCTTAGGCTGGGTGTTGCAGCGCTGGTGGTTCGAAACGTCCACGTTTGATGCGCCACACCCGGTCACTGATTTCCCTGACGGCAGCCTTGCGAGGCGCCTTTCTACAATCATAATTTGCTCCGCGCAGGCCGCGGTGCTGTTAAGGAAAGCCGACATGCAGCTTAAAGACACCCAGTTGTTCCGCCAGCAAGCCTTTATTGATGGCGCTTGGGTTGATGCGGACAACGGTCAGACGATCAAGGTCAATAACCCGGCCACCGGCGAAATCCTCGGTACCGTGCCAAAGATGGGCGCCGCCGAAACCCGCCGTGCCATTGAAGCGGCCGACAAGGCGCTGCCAGCCTGGCGTGCGCTGACCGCCAAAGAGCGTGCCGGCAAGCTGCGTCGCTGGTTCGAACTGATGATCGAGAACCAGGACGACCTCGCGCGCCTGATGACCCTTGAGCAGGGCAAGCCGCTGGCCGAAGCCAAGGGCGAAATCGTTTACGCCGCTTCGTTCATCGAGTGGTTCGCCGAAGAAGCCAAGCGCATCTACGGCGACGTGATTCCAGGCCATCAGCCTGACAAGCGCTTGATCGTGATCAAGCAGCCAATCGGCGTGACCGCCGCGATCACCCCGTGGAACTTCCCGGCCGCGATGATCACCCGTAAAGCCGGCCCGGCACTGGCCGCCGGTTGCACGATGGTGCTCAAGCCGGCTTCGCAAACCCCGTTTTCCGCTTTCGCCCTGGCCGAACTGGCTCAGCGTGCGGGCATTCCTGCTGGCGTGTTCAGCGTGGTGTCCGGCAGCGCCGGCGACATCGGCAGCGAGCTGACCAGCAACCCGATCGTGCGCAAACTGTCCTTCACCGGTTCGACCGAAATCGGTCGTCAGCTGATGGCTGAATGCGCCAAGGACATCAAGAAAGTCTCGCTGGAACTGGGCGGCAACGCGCCGTTCATCGTGTTCGACGACGCGGACCTGGATAAGGCCGTCGAAGGCGCGATCATTTCCAAATACCGCAACAACGGCCAGACCTGCGTCTGCGCCAACCGTCTGTACATTCAGGATTCGGTCTACGACGCGTTCGCCGAGAAGCTGAAAGTGGCTGTGGCCAAACTGAAGATCGGCAACGGTCTGGAAGACGGCACCACCACTGGCCCGCTGATCGACGAAAAAGCCGTGGCCAAGGTCAAAGAACACATTGCTGACGCCGTATCCAAAGGCGCCACAGTGCTGGCTGGCGGCAAGGCGATGGAAGGCAACTTCTTCGAGCCGACCATCCTCACCAACGTGCCGAAAAACGCTGCCGTGGCCAAGGAAGAAACCTTCGGCCCGCTGGCACCGCTGTTCCGCTTCAAAGACGAAGCCGAAGTGATCGCGATGTCCAACGACACCGAGTTCGGTCTGGCTTCGTACTTCTATGCGCGCGACCTCGGTCGTGTGTTCCGTGTCGCTGAAGCGCTGGAATACGGCATGGTTGGCGTCAACACCGGGCTGATCTCCAACGAAGTCGCGCCGTTCGGCGGCATCAAGGCCTCGGGCCTGGGCCGTGAAGGCTCCAAGTACGGCATCGAAGATTACCTGGAAATCAAATACCTCTGCCTGGGCATCTAAAGCCGAGAAAGGGATCGCTGCAAACGCAAAGGGCACGAGAGCGCTGTCCCTTTGCGTCGTTTCAAAACCGGAATTTTCTCTGCGGCCGGGAACGCTGTGGCAGTCGATCATCGCATGCTGCCACCGTCGCTTCCTCCCGCTTAATCCTTGAACCACGCCGCCCGATGAGCGGCGAATGAGGACTGTAATGAGCAAGACTAACGCTGAACTGATGGCCCGCCGTACCGCAGCTGTTCCACGTGGTGTTGGCCAGATTCACCCGATCTTCGCTGAGTCGGCAAAAAACGCTACCGTGACTGACGTTGAAGGTCGTGAGTTCATCGACTTCGCCGGCGGTATCGCTGTACTGAACACCGGCCACGTGCACCCGAAAATCATCGCCGCCGTGACCGAACAGCTGAACAAGCTGACCCACACTTGCTTCCAGGTTCTGGCTTACGAACCGTACGTAGAAGTGTGCGAAAAAATCAACGCGAAGATCCCGGGTGATTTCGCCAAGAAAACCCTGTTGGTCACTACCGGTTCCGAAGCCGTCGAAAACGCCGTGAAAATTGCCCGTGCCGCCACTGGCCGTGCCGGCGTGATCGCCTTCACCGGCGCTTACCACGGTCGCACCATGATGACCTTGGGCCTGACCGGTAAAGTCGTGCCTTACTCGGCCGGCATGGGTCTGATGCCAGGCGGCATCTTCCGCGCGCTGTACCCGAACGAACTGCACGGCGTGAGCATCGACGACTCGATCGCTTCCATCGAACGCATCTTCAAGAACGACGCCGAGCCGAAAGACATCGCCGCGATCATCATCGAGCCTGTACAGGGTGAAGGTGGTTTCTACGTCGCGCCGAAGGAATTCATGAAGCGCCTGCGCGCTCTGTGCGACCAGCACGGCATCCTGTTGATCGCTGACGAAGTACAGACCGGCGCTGGCCGCACCGGTACTTTCTTCGCCATGGAACAGATGGGCGTTGCTGCCGACCTGACCACCTTCGCCAAATCCATCGCGGGCGGCTTCCCGCTGGCCGGTGTCTGCGGCAAGGCCGAATACATGGACGCCATTGCTCCAGGCGGCCTCGGTGGCACCTACGCCGGTAGCCCGATCGCTTGCGCCGCTGCGCTGGCAGTGATGGAAGTGTTCGAAGAAGAAAACCTGCTGGATCGCTGCAAGGCAGTCGGCGAGCGTCTGGTCACTGGTCTGAAGGCTATCCAGGCCAAGTACCCGGTGATCGGTGAAGTACGTGCGCTGGGCGCGATGATCGCCGTCGAGCTGTTCGAAAACGGCGACAGCCACAAGCCAAATGCTGCTGCTGTGGCATCGGTTGTGGCCAAGGCGCGCGACAAGGGTCTGATCCTGCTGTCCTGCGGCACCTACGGCAACGTTCTGCGCGTACTGGTACCGCTGACTTCGCCGGACGAGCAACTGGACAAAGGTCTGGCGATCATCGAAGAGTGCTTCTCCGAGCTCTGATCTCCCCGTGTGACCTGATCGACAAAAAACCCGCTTCGGCGGGTTTTTTTACGCCCCTTGAAACACATCGAGCGCTTTAGCACTGTATCGAATGGCCAGCATTGGCTAAGGTTCAGGCATTGCAAGGGAGAGCGCGCATGACTGCCGTTGAATTACCCGCCGTACCGCGAGTGTTGATTGCCGAGGCTGACCCGTGGTCGCGCGACCTGCTCAAACAAGTATTGCTGAACGTGCGTTGTGATGCGCGGCTGGATCTGTGTGCCGATGGGCAGCAAGCCATGTCGATGCTCAGCGAAATTCCGTATGACTTGGCTATCGTCGATTGGGAGCTGCCCGGCGTCGATGGTTTGAACGTGCTGCGCAGCGTGCGCCAGCGCAAACGCAATCCGCCGCTGCCGTTCATTCTGATGAGCAGTCGCAATGACAGCGCCAGTGTGCGCGAAGCCATTCCGTTGGCGCCGACGGCGTATCTGACCAAACCGCTGAACATGGAAAGTCTGACCGCCCGTTTGCAGGGTTTGCTGCTCAATGCCGGGGAAGAGGTGTTCTGCGAAGTGCCGGCGCTAGCGCCGGGCATGACCTTGTCGGTGTTTCTTGAGCGTCGCCGTGAGCAAGCCGATGGCGCGCCGTTGATGACCGACGTTCAAGTGGCCGTGAAGCGCAGCCTGAATCCCAATGGCCTCGACCTGAAGCTGCTGGAAGATGAGATAAAAACCGATCCGCAAATCACCGCGGTGTTGATCGCGGCGGCCAACAGCGCCGCGCAACACCATGGTGCGCCGGTGCAGACATTGGCTCAGGCGCTGCATCGACTGGGCACCGGGCAGAGCATGAACCTGATCCTCGGCCTGGCGCTCAAGCGCAGTGCCAAACTCAGTGATCCGTGTCTGGCCGACTATGCCGAGCGTTATTGGGGCTTGTCGCTGCACACCGCTGAATACGCGCGCACCTTGGCGCGCTTGCTCGATCTGGATCAGGAACGCTGCTATTGCGCGGGCATGCTCCATCGGCTTGGTGATCTGGCGCTATTGCGCTGCTTGCAGGAGTGGCAGCAGGCCGGTGGCGAGCTGGATGAGCTGGAGGAAGTCGGTGAGGCGCTGGCTGAGTTTGGTGCGGCTTATGGTTCGGCCTTGCGTACACGTTGGCGTTTGCCGCTGGAATTGCGGGAGTTGATTGCCTCGGTCTACCAGCTCGGCGGCGGGGTCTATTCACGCGAAGCACTGGTGATGAACATGGCGGCGCAGATGGCGCGCCTGACCGAGCATGAAGGCGTTGAGGAGCTGGCGAAGAGCCGCACGGCGCGGTTGCTTAAGATCGGCTTGCCGGAGTTGATGCGGATGCGTAAGTAACCCGTCCACACCTTTCTTAAGAGTCGAGCCTTTGTGGCGAGGGGATTTATCCCCGTTGGGCTGCGCAGCGGCCCCTCTTTTGATCCAAAAAACGCAGGGGACTGCTGCGCAGTCCAGCGGGGATAAATCTCCTCGCCACAGGTCGCATTTCAAATCGAATATTCAGGCAGAGATGATGCGGTTCTTGCCCTGGCGCTTGGCCTCGTACATTGCCGCATCCGCACGGGCGAACAGGCTGTCGAGGCTTTCGTCATCTTCGCTGAGGCTGGTCAGGCCCTGGCTCACGGTGATAGCGAAGGTCTGGCCGTCGTGGTTGAAACTCAACCGCTGAATCTCCTGCTGCAACCGTTCAGCCACCTGCATCGCCATGTCCGGCGCACAACCCGGAAACACCGCGGCAAATTCTTCCCCGCCAATGCGTCCGAACAGGTCGCCGCGGCGCAACGATCCACGCCCGCACTCGGCAATCCGTTGCAGCACGTTGTCGCCTTCAGGGTGGCCGTAGGTGTCGTTGATCATTTTGAAATCATCGATATCCAGCAGCAGGAACGCCATCTGTGAACCTTGCAGACGCGCCTCGTCGAACTCGCGGTTGGCGCATTCGAAGAAGTGACGGCGGTTGCTGCTTTGGGTCAGCACATCAGTGGTCGCCAGACGATGCAGTTCGGTTTCCATCTGCTTCTTGTCAGTGATGTCCTCGGCAATGCCGACGATGATCACCGGCTGTCCGGGCTCGTCCTGACGATTGATAAAGCATTTGTCGCTGAGCCAGCGCACCTGGCCGTCGGCGGCGATGATCCGGTATTCGCGATCTTCCACCGCGCCCTTGTGCAGGACTTCGGCAAGGCTGCGTTCGGCGTATTCGAGGTCGTCGGGGTAGATGCTGTCGCGCCATTGGTTGTAGTCGGCGAGCAACAGGCCGGCGGAGCGGCCGAAAATCCGTTCGTAGGCGGGGCTGACGTACAGCACCTGACGGGTTTCCCAGTTGAACGCCCAAAGCACGGCGTTGACGCTGACCAGCAGCGAGCTGAACAGCTGCTCGCGTTCGCTCAGGCGGGCGACTTCGCCTTGCGCGTGCATCAACGCCATAAGGGTTTGCGCGGCCTCGGGCCACTGCGGGAAGGATGAGTCTTTTTGGTTGTTATTGACCATCGGCACAAGTCTCAAAGGGCGTGCCGCAATCGACAACGGCCACAGTACAGCCCGCCGGGATGGCGAAGTGTCTTTGAGATAGGGGATTTTGGGCGAAGTTCCCGGTGTTTACCGGATACTGCCAAGCGGCCATCGCGGCACGCCTGTAGGAACTGTCGAGTGAAACGAGGCTGCGATCTTTTTGATTTCAACAAACAGAATCAAAGGATCGCAGCCTGCGGCAGCGCCTACACCGTCAGGCGGTAGGGCGTAGAGAGTAGGTTTTCAGTTGGCCGGCAAAGTCGCGCAGGGACTGGATGCCGCTGGCTTCTGCTTCGTGAACCCACTCTTTGATGGCTGCGAGCATGTCGTGGCCGTTTGCGCTGGTCTTGACCCAGATCTGCTGCAGGGCCAGGCGTTTTTCGTAAATTACCTTCAGCGCCTGGCTGTGCTCGAGCATGTTCTGGATACGCAAGTGGTGACGATCTTCAAGCAGGCTGGTTTCCCGCGACAGCAGACGCTTGGCGCGGTGGAACTGGTGACGTACCGAATGATCGACCTTGGCCAGCTCTTGCTTGACCAGCGGGCCGATCACCAATTTGCGGTACTGGGCCATGATCTGGAAGCGGTTGTTGAGGATCGCCATGGCGGTGTCCATGTCCAGACTGCCTTTGCCTTCCACGCGATGGGCAATCGGTGCGACACGCTGAACCTTGGCCAGACGCAGGAAGCTGAAGACTTTGATCCACGCCCAACCGAGGTCGAACTCCCACTTCTTCACCGACAGCTTGGCCGAGTTAGGGTAGGTGTGATGGTTGTTGTGCAGTTCTTCGCCACCGATCAGGATGCCCCAAGGCACCAGATTGGTCGCCGCGTCGCGGCATTCGAAGTTGCGATAGCCGACCGCATGGCCCAGACCGTTGATTACGCCGGCGGCCCACACCGGGATCCACATCATCTGGATCGCCCAGATGGTGATGCCGATGGTGCCGAACAGCAGCAGGTCGATGACGCCCATGATCGCCACGCCCAACAGTGGGTAGCGGCTGTAGACGTTGCGTTCGATCCAGTCTTCCGGGCAGTTCTTGCCGTAGATGCGCAAGGTTTCCGGATTCTGCGCTTCGGCGCGGTACAACTCGGCGCCGGTACGCAGTACCGTGGACAAACCTTTGATGACCGGGCTGTGCGGGTCGTCTTCGGTTTCGCATTTGGCGTGGTGTTTACGGTGGATGGCGGTCCACTCGCGGGTGTTCTGCGCCGTGGTCAGCCACAGCCAGAAGCGGAAAAAGTGTTTCAGGCCAGCATTCAGCTCCAGCGAGCGATGGGCCGAGTAACGGTGCAAATAAACCGTGACGCCGACAATTGTCACGTGGGTCATCAGCAGAGTGACTGCGACCAGAGACCAGGCCGACAAGCCAAGAAAACCTTCGTACCACATAGGCTATAGGGCCCTCGATAAAGATAAAAACAGCCGTTGCATTATCACTAAGCACACAGATAAAACCAGTCGCCCTTTCAGATAAGAGTCGCTGGATGTTTCTTGACCTATAATTCCAACCTTTTTGTAGGGACATGGACAGCCGAATGTCTGCCACTTATCGCGATGCCTTGCGTGCAGCGCTGCTCTATCTCGTGCTTGCCGCTGTCTGGCTGCAAGGTTCTGATCATTTATTAAACAATTTCTTCGATAGCTCCGTCGATCTTGCCCGCTGGCAACTGATCAACGGTTACCTGTTTGCGGCGGTCAGCGCCGGGCTGATTTTCCTCGCGCGGGCGCGTTTGTGTGCGTTTCTGGGAATCGGCGCGCGTTTGCGTGAGCGCCACGCAGACCGTGAACGCTTGCGTCAGGCGGCAGCGGTGTTCGACTGCACGCGAGAAGGGGTGCTGGTGACCAATCATCAGGGGTTGATCGTGCACGTCAATCGCGCCTTCATGGAGATCACCGGTTATCAGCGCGAAGAAGTTCTCGGGCAGCAGCCAAGCCTGTTCAAGTCCGGCCATCATCCGCCGGGTTTCTATCAATCGATGTTTGCCACGCTGGAGTCGCAGGGCGAGTGGAGTGGCGAGATTTGGAACCGGCGTAAAAGCGGCGAAATTTATCCACAGTGGCAAACCATCCGGGTCATTCACGATGATCAGGCGCGGATCAGCCACTTTGTGGCGGTGTTCTCCGACATCAGCGCGATCAAGGACTCGGAGTCCGAGCTCAAGCGCCTCG
This sequence comes from Pseudomonas sp. PB103, assembly GCF_009764635.1. NCBI lineage: Bacteria > Pseudomonadati > Pseudomonadota > Gammaproteobacteria > Pseudomonadales > Pseudomonadaceae > Pseudomonas > Pseudomonas sp. PB103. The sequence continues at coordinate 61,748 of NZ_RWIL01000040.1, forward strand.
CCCACCATGATCCGCTGACCGACCTGCCCAATCGCCTGCTGTTCAGCGACCGCGCCGAGCAGGCGCTGGCATCGGCGCAGATCCACAAGCGCGGCTGTGCCTTGCTGATGCTCGATCTCGATCACTTCAAGATGATCAACGACAGCCTCGGGCATAACATCGGCGACCGCTTGCTCAAGGCGGTGGCGGCGCGCTTGCAGGAACTGTTCGGGCCGGGGATCACCCTGGCGCGCCTCGGCGGTGACGAGTTCGCCGTACTCGCGGAAAGTTGTCCACAGCCGGTGCAGGCGGCGGCACTGGCCCAGCGCATTCTCGATGCGCTGAAAGAGCCATTCTGCATCGACGGTCACGAACTGTTCATCAACGCCAGCATCGGCATCAGCCTGTTTCCCAGCGATGCACTGAGCGCCGAGCAGTTGCTGCGCAATGCCGATGCCGCGCTGTTCAAGGCCAAAAGCAGCGGACGCAACGGTTATGCCCTGTACACCGAAGAACTCACTGCCCACGCCCAGCAACGCGTCGAAATCGCGTTTGAACTGCGCCGCGCGCTGGAACAACAGGAACTGCGTGTCTACTACCAACCGGTGCATGACCTGAAAACCAGTCGCTTGATCGGCGTCGAAGCTTTGGTGCGCTGGCAGCATCCGCAGCGCGGTCTGGTATCACCGGCAGAATTCATCCCGATCGCCGAGCGCACCGGGCTGATCGCCGAAATCGACGCTTGGGTCATGCAGCAGGCGTGTCGGCAGATGTGTGAGTGGCAGCAGGCCGGCGTGGTGTTGTCGTTTGTCGCGGTGAATGTTTCGTCGCGATTGTTCGCCCGTCGTGAGCTGTATCAACAAGTGGCGCAGGTGCTGCGCGATACTGGGCTGGATCCGGCCTACCTGGAGCTGGAAGTCACCGAGAGCGCGGTGATGGATGATCCGGAAGTGGCGCTGGAGCAGATGCACCGTTTACGTGAACTGGGGATTCGCCTGGCCATTGATGATTTCGGCACCGGCTATTCGTCGCTGCTGAGGCTCAAGCGTTTGCCGGTGCAGAAATTGAAGATCGATCAGGGATTTGTTGCAGGTTTGCCGTGGGATGAGGACGACGCGGCGATTGTCCGGGTGATCATCGCGCTGGCGCGGAGCATGGGCATGCAGGTGCATGCGGAAGGGATCGAGCAGGCGGAACAGGCGGTGTTTTTGCTGGAGCAGGCATGTGATCTGGGGCAGGGGTACTGGTTTGGCCGGCCGGTGCCGGCGTTGGAGATTGATTGGATGAAAGCACCTGTTATTGGCTGACAGCTGACACAAAACCTGAGGTGCACACAAAATCTGTGGTGAATACAAAATCTGTGGTGCACACAAAATCTGTGGTGAATACAAAATCTGTGGTGAATACAAAATCTGCGGTGAATACAAAATCTGCGGTGAATACAAAATCTGCGGTGAATACAAAACCTGTGGCGAGGGGATTTATCCCCGTTGGACTGCGCAGCAGTCCCAAATTTTCAGGGTTGCTTCGCAACCCAACGGGGATAAATCCCCTCGCCACGGGGTTATCTGTCGCTCTGAGATCGGCGCAAACCCTTGGCCCGCCACATAATGTTTTTCAGTTATATAAACATTCTTAAATAGTCTTTTTAAGAATATCCGCGCCTCTCTTATATTGCTCCCACGCCGAACGCAGTGCCGCCCGCTGCCAGGCATATCCCATTCAAAGGAGCAGCACCATGAGCGCATCCCTTCGCAGCGTTGACGGTCAGGACGAAAGCACCATCTTGCGTGAAATCCAGAGCGCCCTGCGCGATCTGCGTTTCGGCGCGGTGGAAATCACTGTGCACAACGCGCAAGTCGTGCAGATCGAACGCAAAGAGAAGTTTCGTTTGCAGCAACCGGGTAAGCAACCGGGCTGAGTGAAGATCAAAAGATCGCAGCCTGCGGCAGCTCCTACGGGGGATTTATGTAGGAGCTGCCGAAGGCTGCGATCTTTAGCCGGCACACCCGATTCCAGATAGTCATAAGAAAAAGCCACCACCAGAATTCCAGGAGCTTTCACCATGTCGTCGATTCGCCGTTACGCTTTGGCCGCCCTGGCCAGCGCTGTGTTTGCCGGTTCCGCGGTTGCCAAGGATTACGAACTGCTCAACGTGTCGTATGACCCGACGCGCGAGCTGTATCAGGACTACAACGCTGAATTCATCAAGTTCTGGCAGAAAGATCACGCCGGCGACACCGTGAAAATCCAGCAATCCCACGGTGGTTCGGGCAAGCAGGGCCGCGCGGTCATCGACGGTCTGCGTGCCGACGTAGTAACCCTGGCCCTGGCTGGCGACATCGATGAAATCGCCAAACTTGGCAAGACCCTGCCCGCCGACTGGCAGAAGCGTCTGCCGGAAGCGAGCACGCCGTACACCTCGACCATCGTCTTCCTGGTACGCAAAGGCAACCCGAAAGGCATCAAGGACTGGGGCGATCTGGTCAAGAACGACGTCTCGGTGATCACCCCGAACCCGAAAACCTCCGGCGGTGCACGCTGGAACTTCCTCGCCGCCTGGGCCTATGGCCTGAAAGCCAACGGCGGTGACGAAGGCAAAGCCAAAGAATATGTCCAGACCCTGTTCAAGCACGTGCCGATTCTCGACACCGGTGCACGCGGTTCGACCATTACCTTCGTCAACAACGGTCAGGGTGACGTGTTGCTGGCCTGGGAAAACGAAGCGTTCCTGGCGCTGAAAGAAGATGGCGGTGCGGACAAGTTCGACATCGTCGTGCCTTCGCTGTCGATCCTCGCCGAGCCGCCAGTGGCCGTGGTCGACAAGAACGCCGAGAAGAAAGGCAACGAGCAGATCGCCGAAGCCTACCTCAAGCATCTTTACAGCCCGGCCGGTCAGGAAATCGCCGCGAAGAACTTCTACCGTCCGCGTGACAAAGAAGTCGCTGCCAAGTACGCCCAGCAGTTCCCGAAACTGGATCTGGTGACCATCGACAAGGACTTCGGCGGCTGGAAAACCGCGCAACCGAAATTCTTCAATGACGGTGGTGTGTTCGACCAGATTTATCAGGCGCAGTAATCTGACTTATAACGAGCCTGATGTTTGGGCACTTGAGATGTGGGAGTGAGCTTTTGTGGTGAGGGGATTTATCCCCGATGGGTTGCGCAGCAGCCCCAACGCCGACATTTGCGGTGAATCAAATCAACCGCAAACTATGGTTTTGCGACTGCTGCGCAGTCGATCGGGGATAAATCCCCTCACCACAAGTTCACTCCCACATTGAAGCGTTTTTAACCAAGGACTTTTATGTCGCGTCGTATCTCCCCCGTCATACCCGGCTTCGGGCTGACGCTGGGTTACACCTTGGTGTACCTCAGCCTGATTGTGCTTATCCCGCTGGCGGCGATGTTCGTCCACGCCGCCCAACTCACCTGGGATCAGTTTTGGGCGATCATCTCCGCACCGCGCGTGCTGGCGGCATTGAAGCTGAGCTTCGGCACCGCGCTGTGTGCCGCGATCATCAACGGCATCATCGGTACGCTGCTGGCCTGGGTGCTGGTGCGCTACACCTTCCCCGGGCGCAAGGTGATCGAGGCGATGATCGATCTGCCGTTCGCGCTGCCGACAGCCGTTGCCGGTATCGCGCTGACCGCGCTGTACGCGCCGGCCGGTCTGGTCGGGCAATTCGCTGCCGACCTCGGTTTCAAAATCGCCTACACCCCACTCGGTATAACCCTCGCGCTGACCTTCGTCACCCTGCCGTTCGTAGTGCGCACGGTGCAACCGGTGCTGGCCGACATTCCCCGTGAAGTCGAAGAAGCCGCCGCGTGCCTCGGTGCGAAACCCTTGCAGGTGTTCCGCCACATCCTCGTGCCCGCGCTGCTGCCTGCCTGGCTGACCGGTTTTGCCCTGGCGTTCGCGCGTGGCGTCGGCGAGTACGGTTCGGTGATTTTCATCGCCGGCAACATGCCGATGAAAACCGAGATCCTGCCGTTGCTGATCATGGTCAAACTCGACCAATACGATTACACCGGCGCTACCGCCATCGGCGTGTTGATGCTGGTGGTTTCCTTCGTCCTGTTGCTGCTGATCAACTTGCTGCAGCGGCGCATCGAAACCCCATAAGGAGGCGCGAACATGTCCCAATCGTCTATTGCGGCCGCCTCTTCGGCCAACGCTGCACGCCGTGGCAGTGCCACTTCGCGCAGAATCCTGATCGGCCTTGGCTGGCTGGTTTTTTTCCTGTTTTTGCTGCTGCCGTTGTTCATCGTCGTATCGCAGGGTTTGAAGAATGGCCTCGGCGCTTTCTTCACCGCGATCTTCGAACCGGATGCACTGTCGGCACTGAAACTCACCGTGTTCGCCGTGCTCATTTCGGTACCGCTGAACCTGGTATTCGGTGTCAGCGCTGCATGGTGCGTGAGCAAGTACTCGTTCCGCGGCAAGAGCATGCTGGTGACGCTGATCGACCTGCCGTTCTCGGTCTCGCCGGTGATCGCCGGTCTGGTCTACGTGCTGATGTTCGGCGCGCAAGGCCTGTTCGGGCCGTGGCTGCAGGATCACGATATCCAGATCGTCTTTGCTCTGCCGGGCATCGTGCTGGCGACGATTTTCGTCACCGTGCCGTTTGTGGCTCGTGAGCTGATCCCGCTGATGCAGGAACAAGGCACGCAGGAAGAGGAAGCCGCGCGCCTGCTCGGCGCCAATGGCTGGCAGATGTTCTGGCACGTCACCGTCCCCAACATCAAGTGGGGCCTGATCTATGGCGTGGTGCTGTGTACCGCGCGGGCCATGGGTGAATTCGGTGCGGTGTCGGTGGTTTCCGGGCACATTCGCGGGGTGACCAACACCTTGCCGCTGCACGTCGAGATCCTCTACAACGAATACAACCACGTGGCCGCGTTCGCCGTGGCGAGCCTGTTGCTGATCCTGGCGCTCTTCATCCTGCTGGCCAAGCAGTGGAGCGAAAACCGTATCAACCGCCTGCGCGCCAGCGCCGCGGAGGAATAATTCATGTCGATCGAAGTGCGTAACGTCAGCAAGAATTTCAATGCGTTCAAGGCGCTGGACAACATCAGCCTGGATATCCACAGCGGTGAACTGGTCGCGCTGCTCGGCCCCTCGGGCTGCGGCAAGACCACGCTGCTGCGGATCATCGCCGGTCTGGAAACCCCGGATCAGGGCAATATCGTTTTCCACGGTGAAGACGTTTCCGGCCACGACGTGCGTGATCGCAACGTCGGTTTCGTGTTCCAGCACTACGCCTTGTTCCGCCACATGACCGTGTTCGACAACGTCGCGTTCGGCCTGCGCATGAAACCGAAAAACCAGCGTCCGAGCGAAAGCCAGATCGCGACCAAGGTTCACGAACTGCTGAACATGGTGCAACTGGATTGGCTGTCGGATCGTTATCCGGAGCAGTTGTCCGGTGGTCAGCGCCAGCGCATCGCTTTGGCCCGTGCCTTGGCGGTGGAACCAAAGGTCCTGCTGCTCGACGAACCCTTCGGCGCCCTTGATGCCAAGGTGCGTAAAGAGCTGCGCCGCTGGCTGGCGCGGTTGCACGAAGACATCAACCTGACGTCGGTGTTCGTGACCCACGACCAGGAAGAAGCGATGGAAGTCGCCGACCGTATCGTGGTGATGAACAAAGGCGTGATCGAGCAGATCGGTTCACCGGGCGACGTCTACGAGAACCCGGCCAGCGATTTCGTTTATCACTTCCTCGGCGATTCGAACCGCTTGCTGCTGAGCGACGACAATCACGTGCTGTTCCGCCCGCACGAAGTGTCGTTGTCCAAACACGAACTGGAAGACCACCACGCCGCCGAAGTACGCGACATCCGGCCGTTGGGCGCGACCACGCGGGTGACATTGAAGGTCGAAGGGCAGACTGACTTGATCGAAGCCGAAGTGGTGAAAGACCACGACAGCCTGATCGGCCTGGCCAAGGGTGAAACCTTGTTCTTCAAGCCGAAGGTCTGGCAGAAAGTCGCCAGTCTCTAACGCCAAAGAACTGGTGGCGCTGCGATCTTTGATAGTGATTTTGAAGATCAACAGATCGCAGCGTACCGCAGCTCCTACAGGGAGGTGTGTCGTGTGGCTATTGGACTTAACTCGATTTGGTCTAACGCCCCCGACAACCTTGATCGGTTCCTTGCCTAATCTCCTGTCTGTGCCAGGAGGCGCAGTGAAGAGTCCATGACGGACCGGCGTATCTCCTGGGCCCTGATGCCAAGGAGATGACGATGAGAATGGAAGTCCACCGGCCCGCGCCGTGGCTCGGCTGCGCGCTGTTCGGCGCAATGTTGAGCCCATTGGCCAGCGCCGACCCGACGCTGTCCACGCAGATACCTTTCGATGTTACGGCGACCCCGCCGTTTTCCCTGACCAGCCTGCAGCAGAACTTCGATGAAATGTCGTGGCAGACGTTTATCGCCTTGAACTGGCCGGCGCTGGACAACGGTGACCCGAACACCGGCACGCCGATCGGCCAACAGGATGGCGCGACGGTCTGGGAGAGCTGGAAAGAGAGTTATCAGATATTCCTCGCCAACGGCCAGACACCCAACCCCTGGAATGCGCCAGCGACCCTTCCCAAAGCCTGTGAAGGTTTGGGTTCCGGACGTTTGCTGCAACAGATGGGCAAAGTACCGGACGTGCTCGATGAGTTTATCCAGCCGTTTGAGAGCGGGCCGCTGGTCGATCAGAGCGGGGTGTATACGCGCAACGAAATCGTGGTCAACCAGCCGATGTTTGACGACATCGTCAACAACGGTCTGTACAGCGTTCAGGGCCAGCAGAAGTTTTTCGCGGCGGATCCGAAGAACACGGTGGCGTTCAGTTGCGGCAATAGCGACACCCGCCAGGTCGGCTCGCTGATGGTCAAGGCCTCCTGGAAGGTGCTCGATGGCAGCGACCGTCGCGAGAGCTTCCATACGGTCGATGCGCTGGTCTACACCCCGGGCAACAGCGACCCGAGCAAGGGCCCGGTGGTGCCGGAATCGTGCAAGGCCGAACCTGTCGGGCTGGTCGGTCTGCACATCGTGCACAAGACCAGCAGTGCGCCGCAGTGGGTCTGGTCGACCTTCGAACATGTCGACAACGTGCCGGAGCAGTCCACCCCGGTGGCCGAGCGCAAAGGCCCGTATCTGTTCTACAACGCCAGCAGTCAGGCTCCTGTCAATCAGCCACCACCGCGCCCGTGGAATCCGGCGGTCAAGGCCACGCCGTCGCAGATCGTTCGCGAGGCCTCACTGACGCCGGCCACCAAAACCCTCAACAGCACCTATCAGACGCTGTTGCGCACGGTGAACCCGAAGAGTGTCTGGGCCAACTATCAGTTGATCAGCACGCAATGGCCGACATTGACGCCGCAGCCGCCGTGCCAGATCTCGAAAACCGAACCCCTGGGCCGCCCGGCGCCTTCGTTCCTCGCCAACACCACCCTGGAAACCTACATCCAGGGCACCGTGCCGCAAGCCTCGTCCAGTTGCATCGCCTGTCACGGTAATGCCGCCACCCACGTCACCGAATCGCCGCGCACCAGTTTCGCGGACTTCACCTACTTGCTCGAACGCGCACAATCGACGGGCGCGACAAGGAGTCAGCCATGAGCACCGATCTGAAAAATTTCGCCGGGCTGTCATCGGCCCTGACGGGCATCCCGCTCACCTTTATCGCGCCTTCGGTCGACCCGATCGATCTGCCGACGCAGTTTCTGGCCTTCATCGAACCGCGCATCACCACCGAGGTGTTGCAGGCATTGTTGACCCAGTACGCAACGCTGCTCGCCGATAAAGTGCCGCCCGATCAGATCGCCGAGGCCGTATTGATGAACGGCGCGCAGCCGGCCACCACGCAAACGGCACAAGCCGCCCGTTCGATCATGAAGCTGTGGTTGCTGGGCGTCTGGTATCAGCCGTATGCCGTCGGCAGCCACCAGCCCGGTGATCAGATGGTCGTTTCCGATCAGGCCTACACGCAGAGCTGGGCATGGAAAATCGCCCAGGCGCATCCCATGGGTTACAGCGAGTTCTTCTTCGGTTACTGGAACGAAGTACCGCCCAGCCTTGAAGACTTCACCGGGGTTCCCGCCAGCGGACAACAAGGAGCGTCGTCATGAGTACCGAACAAGCGGACGTAGTGATCGTCGGTGCCGGTCTGGCCGGTAGCATCATCGCCTATCAATTGGGTCTGGCCGGGGTGAAAGTGTTGGTACTGGAATCGGGGCCGGAAGTGCCGGCCAACCGTAATCAGTATCTGGAACGCTTTTACACGGCGACCCTGAAGACCCCGGAATCGCCCTATCCACCGGTCAGCACGCTGGACACGCCGCGCAAGCCGGCCGAGCAGAATGCGCCGCGCGCGACCATCGCCGACCTGATTCTCGGCTGGGACAATCCCGAGGTCAGCTATCTGGTGCAAAAGGGCCCACTGGCCTTTACCAGCACCTATGAACGGGTCGGCGGCGGCACCACTTGGCATTGGGTTGCGACCTGTCTGCGCATGGTGCCCAACGACTTTCGCCTGAAGTCACTGTACGGCGTCGGCGTCGACTGGCCGATCAGCTACAACGATCTGCAAAGCGCTTACTGCCGGGCCGAGGCGGAAATCGGCGTGGCCGCCAATGTGGCGGATCAGGCGTATCTGGGGATGACGTTCCCCGACGGTTATCAATTCCCGATGACCAGTATTCCGTTGTCACTGGTCGATGGCAGTTTTGTCGCGGCGGTTCAGGGCCAGTCGTTTGACGGCTTGCCATTGGTGGTCAGCCCGACACCGGCGGGACGCAATTCGCAGCCCTACGCGGGACGTCGGGTGTGCGCCGGCAACACCAACTGCACACCGATCTGCCCGATCCAGGCCAAGTACGACGCCACCGTCACCCTGAACAACGCGCTGAACACCGGTAATGTGCGGGTGCTGTACAAGACCGTGGCGAGCAAAGTCACGGTGGCGGCGGACAAATCCATCAGTGGCATCGAGTTCATTCAATACCAGTTGGGCGATGGCCCACCGACCGGGACTGGTGTCGCGGTAGGCCAGCGCTATGTGATTGCCGCCCATGCCATCGAGACGCCGAAACTGCTGCTCAACTCCACCAGCCCCGCGTGGCCCAAAGGCGTGGCCAACAGCAGCGGTCAGGTCGGGCGCAGCCTGGCGGATCATCCGATCTACCTGGCCTGGGGTTTGATGCCGGAAGGCAAAGCGGTATTTCCCTATCGCGGGCCGGTGTCGACGGCGGGCATCGAGAGCCTGCGCGACGGTGCCTTTCGCAGTCAGCGTGCGGCGTGGCGGATCGAGATCGGCAATGAAGGTTTCAACTGGCCGGTGGGCGATCCCTACGTCACCGTCGCCGACCTGATTGATGGCAGCAACGGCAGCGCCACCAATCCACTGCCACCGGCCAAGGGCCCGCAGCAAGTGTTGTACGGCACAGCGCTGGTACAGAAACTCAACGATTTGCTGACCCGCCAGTTCCGCATCGGCTTTCTGGTGGAACAAGTCGAGGACGATCCGGATAACGCCAACTGCTACATCGTGCCGTCGACGCAGTACAAGGATCGCCTGGGCATTCCGCGCCCGGAGATTCACTACGACTTGTCCGACTACACCAAGGAAGGCTTCCGCCAGGCGAAGCTCCTCGCCACGCACATCATCACTGAACTGCTCGGCGCCACCGAGTTGACCAAGCTCCTGCCACCGGGACGGTTCACCTACAAGGGCGACGAATACAGCTTCCAGGGCGCCGGCCATTTGATGGGCACCTACCGCATGGGCGACAACCCGCTGACCTCGGTGGTCGACAAGAATCAGCGCAGCTGGGATCACCAAAACCTGTTCCTGGTCGGTGATGGCGTGTTTCCCAGCACCGGCACTTCAAACCCGAGCCTGACCATCGCTGCGTTGTCGATTCAGGCCGGCGACACCTTGGCCAACGACCTGAAAACCGCCACGGTGCAGGTTCAGGCCAATCAGCCCTGGCAGGGCACCGGCGTGCAGATCAACGGGCCGAGCCCGCGCCTGGTGCGTTACCTCAGCGGGCGCTGGTTAGCCAGTCCGGTCGGGGGCATGGTCGATGGCAACGGCAGCGCAGGGCTGATCGCCAAACCCGGGTACACCTTGCCGGGCGCCAATGAGGGTGCGTTGATCGGGCGGATCGGCAGTACCGGGGCGCCGTTTCTGATCGGCGATCTGGCGCCGATTCCGCCGGGGCAGCAGGGCGAATTGCAGCTGTGCATCAACGACGATCTGCAGGGCCGCTACGGTGTCGGGCTCGCCGACAATCAAGGCGCGCTGACGGTGCAGGTGACGTTCGGTACGCTGTAAAACCCGTCAGGCGAGGTGCGCGGCGGTGCACCTCGCCTGAATTTTCAATGAGCGATTTTGTGTTCGCGCAGGGTCACCGGGCCTGAGCGCTGTTCAATCGCCTGCTTCAATTCCTGGCGCAGACCGAGCATGAACGCCACTTCCGCCACCACAAACAGCGGCCCGACGATCAGCCCGCTGACGTCATCGACAAACGCCGGTTTACGCCCTTCGTAGTGATGCCCGACAAACTGGATCACCCAGCCGATCACAAACATCGCCAGGCCGCTGCTCAGCCAGATCAGGGTGCTCTGCTGCGCCAGCGCATGCCCGGCCCAGACGGAAAGGCCCATCAGCACGGTCATCAATACGCCGAGCTTCACTTCCAATCTGAGGTAAAACCACGCCGAGGCCAGCGCCACGATAACGGCCGGAGATATCCACAACCCGCCCAGCGACCATTCCGGCCGCGACAACAATACCGCGACGGCCACCACGATCAGCGGAATGCCGATAAAGTGGCTGGCGATGTTGCGCGGGTCACGGTGGTAGGCGGCGTATTGACTGAGATGGTCGACGAGGCTTTTCATTGTTGTTCCTCCGGTAGGGTTGATCGCATCATCCCTCGGGATCAGGGTTCGCTCTGTCAGGCAGGCGACAATCCAGGAGTGTTTATGCAAATACGTTCACGGCTGATAAGCGGCCAGTGGTTCAGCCATCTGCCGGCATCCTTTCAGGATAGCCTGCTGGCGGCGGCCCGGGAGCGGCGGCTGACGGCGGGGCAACGGTTGTTCCAGCGCGGCGACGCGCCGTGCGGTTTGTACGCGGTGCTCGAGGGTGCGGTGCGCATCGGCGCGGTGAGCGAGCAGGGCAAGGAGGCGTTGTTGAGTCTGGTGGAGGCGCCGCACTGGTTCGGCGAAATCTGCCTGTTCGATGGTCAGCCGCGCACCCATGATGCGTATGCAGTCGGGCCGTGTACGCTGCTGAATATCCCGCAGGCAACGATGCTGAAACTGCTCGAAGAACAGCCGCTGTACTGGCGACATCTGGCGCTGCTGATGAGCCACAAACTGCGCCTGGCCTTTATCAATCTGGAACAACTGAGCTTGCTGCCGGCCCCGGCGCGTCTGGCCCATCGCTTGCTGATGATTGCCGAAGGTTACGGCGAACTCGACGCGCCGCGCCGAGTGCTGCAGCTGCCGCAGGAGCAACTGGCGTCGATGCTGTCGCTGTCGCGGCAGACCACCAACCAGATCCTCAAGGATTTACAGGGACAGGGAATTATCGGCCTCGGGTACGGCGAGATCGAAATCCTCGACGCCGCACGATTGCGCGCCCTGGCCACGATCTAATAATGCACCCGGACCCTGTGGGAGCTGGCTTGCCAGCGATAGCGGTGCATCAGCTGACATTGATGTTTGCTGAACGGACGCCATCGCTGGCAAGCCAGGCTCCCACAGGGTTTTTTGGTGTCGGTTATATCTGGAGCAAAGCACAGAACCTGTAGGAGTGAGCCTGCTCGCGATAGCCATCTGTCAGTTAGCCAATGGGTGACTGACATACCGCTATCGCGAGCAGGCTCACTCCTACCGGGGATTTGTATGGGGATCAGGAGCCGCGATAGGTCGAGAAGCCGTACGGGCTGAGCAGCAGCGGGATGTGGTAATGCTGATCGGTCTGTTTTACCTCGAAGATCACCGGGATCTCCGGGAAGAACGTGTCGTGCTTGACCTTCTTGAAGTACTCGCCGGTCTTGAACACCACGCGGTATTCGCCCGCTTCAAAAGGCTGTTTGGCCGGGAACAGTTCGGCAATCCGCCCTTGCTCATTGGTTGTACCCTGAGCCAGAGGCTGCCAGTTCTCGCCGACGTGTTTTTCCAGGGTCACGTTGATGCCCGGCGAAGGCAGGCCGTTTTCCAGATTGAGCACATGCACGCTCAACGGATTACCGGCGGCCAGCGCCAGGCTTGAAAAAGCACTCAGGCCGAGCGCGGCGAAAGTCATGCGCAAAGTATTCATCGATGCATCTCCTTATTGGGAACGGGTGGTGGCCAGGCCGGCCTTCTCGGCCGCCTTGATCGCACAGTTTTCGTCTTGCTCGCCGCCGCCGGAACCGGCCACGCCCATCGCACCGACCAGTTCATCAGCCGCGAACAGCGGAATACCGCCGCCAAGCAGCAGCAATTCGTCGAGGGTGTTGAGGTTTGCCGTTTCCGGATTGCTGCGAGCGCGTTCGGCAAACAAACGAGTGGCGGTTTTGGTCGACAGCGCGGTGTACGCCTTGCGCTGGCTGGCAGCGGTGTTGTGCGGGCCGACGCCATCGCCGCGCAGGGTCACCAGCAGATTGCCGCCACGGTCGAGCACCGACACCGTGCCGGTGCAATTGCTCATCGCTGTGTCGGCGAGCAGGCGTGCAGTTTTCAGGTCGAGGTCGGCGTGACGTGGCAGTTCAGGGCTGGCGACAGCCGCGCCACTGAGGCCGATCATCAGGCTTGCAACGAAGTATTTGACGGTCATGGGCAGGCTCCAAAAGCTGAGGTCGCCACCTTAATCGCCGGTCTTCGTCAGAACCCCGTCAGTCTGATTACAAGTTTGTAATGGGCAACGCCGTCGAAGGCGCCTAGCCTGTGTGCCTATCAATCGAGGTGTGCCATGCGTTTGCTGGTCGTAGAAGATGAAGCCAAAACCGCGAATTTCCTCGCCAAGGGCCTGGGCGAGTCGGGTTTTGCCGTGGACGTGGCGCTCAATGGTCTCGATGGCCGTTATTTTATCGAGCAGCAGGAATATGACCTGATCATCCTCGACGTGATGCTCCCCGGCCTCAATGGCTGGCAATTGCTGCAGCTGATCCGCCAGCGCGGCGCCACGCCGGTGCTGTTCCTGACGGCCAAGGACGCCATAGAAGACCGCGTGCGCGGCCTCGAACTGGGCGCCGACGATTACTTGCTCAAACCCTTCGCCTTCGCCGAACTGCTCGCGCGCGTGCGCACCTTGCTGCGGCGCGGGCCGATGCGCGAAGCCGAGTCGTACAGCATCGCCGATCTGGAAATCGACGTGCTGCGCCGCCGCGTCAGCCGTGGTGGCCAGCGCATCGCCCTGACCAACAAGGAATTCGCCCTGCTGCAATTGCTCGCCAGTCGCCAGGGCGAAGTGCTGTCGCGCACGCTGATTGCTTCGCAGGTGTGGAACCTGAATTTCGACAGCGACACCAACATGGTCGAAGTCGCGGTGCGCCGCTTGCGCGCGAAAGTCGATGACCCGTACATGCCGAAACTGATCCACACCGTGCGCGGCGTCGGTTATCAGCTGGAAGCCCCTGAAGATGCGCTCTAGGTCGATCGCCTGGCGCCTGGCGCTGGCGTTCGCATTGGTTTGCGCTTTGGTGCTGAGCGCCATTGGCGTGTTTCTCTATCGCTCGCTGGCCTCGGAAATCGCCTACCGCGACGACCTCGCGTTGCTCGGTCGACTGGAGCAAGTGCGCGCCTTGCTCGCCGACAGCGACAGCCTGGGGGCTTTGCAGGCTCGACCGCGTTTGTATCAGAACATGCTCGGCAATCTCGACAGCCTGTTACTGGTGCGGCGTGCAGATGGGTCGAGCGTGATCGCGATCAATCCACGCCAACGCGAGTTGCCCGCACTGAACGCGATCCCCCGCGAGCAAACGCCACAGCGTCCCGATGTGCTGACGTGGCAAGCGCCGGACGGTGCCGAGCTGGCACTGTTGTCCGGCGAAGCGCAGGGGCCGAACGGCGAGCCACTGACGATCATCGCCGGCAAGGTGCTGAGCGAGCGCGAGCAGATGCTCGGCAGCTATCGCATGCGCTTGTATCTGTCGGTTGGACTGGGGGCGTTGCTCGCTTTTGCCTTCGGCTTGCTGTTGCTGCGCCGGGGCCTGCAACCGTTGCGTCAGTTGAGCGAAGCAGTGCGCGGCATCGACCTGCGCAGCCTCGACCAACGCCTGCCCGCCAATGGCACGCCCGCCGAACTGCTTGAACCAGTGCAGGCGCTCAACGGCATGCTCGCGCGACTGGACGACAGCGTGCAGCGCCTGTCGCAGTTCTCCGCCGACCTCGCCCATGAAATCCGCACGCCACTGCACACCTTGCTGGCGAGCAACGGCCAGGCGCTGAATCACCCGCGCAGCACGGCGGAATATCAGGAAGTGCTGGCGTCGAACATGGAAGAGTTCGAACGGCTAAAGCGCATGGCGGAAAACCTGATGTTCCTTGCCCGTGCAGAACAGGCCGAACGCGCGCTGAATCTGCAAACCCTGGATTTGCACAGCGTTGGCAGTGAACTGTGTGATTACTTTGAAGCCTTGGCGGATGACCGCGAGGTGCGGCTGGACAATCAGTTGCATGGTGAACTGCTTGCTGATCAGCAACTGTTGCAACGGGCGCTCGGCAATCTCTTGGCCAATGCTGTGCGTCACGCCGATCAAGGATCAGTGATCAGTTTGCGTCGCCGCGACGAGCCGGGTGAGTGCTGGTTGCAAGTGCACAACCATGGCCCGGCGATTGCGCAGGAGCATCTGAGCAAGCTGTTCGACCGCTTCTACCGCGTCGATCCTTCACGGGCAGAACCGGGGGATTCGGGTGGCTTGGGGCTAGCGATTGTGCAGTCGATCATGCAACTGCATGGGGGGCAGGTGCGGGTAAGCAGCGATGCTGATGGCACCATTTTTGAGCTGGGTTTTGGGGTGAATTAAGGAGTGCTATCGCGAGCAGGCTCACTCGTACAATTGGAATGCGTTCCTCCTGTAGGAGTGAGCCTGCTCGCGATGGCGCCAGATCAGACAACCCGGTTCTGGATCAACGCAACCCATCACGAAACTGCCCCGGCGTCATCCCCGTCCAGCGCTTGAAGGCGCGGCTGAAGCTGCTGGTATCAGCGAACCCGAGCAGGTAGCTCACTTCACTCAATGAACACTGCGGATCGCGCAGGTGCAGCAGCGCCAGATTCTCGCGGCTCTCGTTCAACAACGTATCAAAGCGACAACCCTCATCCGCCAGATGCCGTTGCAAGCTGCGCAAGCTCAAATGCAACGCCTGGGCAATCCGTTCTGCGCTCGGCTCACCTTCCGGCAGTTGTTCTTCAATGGCATCGCGCACCTTGCGCTCCCAGGTCAGCGGCTGGAGTTGGGCCATCGTGCGTTTGAGTACTGCTTCATTGTGTTCGGCAAGTTCCGGGTTGGCGTCGTCGAGGTGGCTGTCGAAGTCGGCGAGGGCGAACTCCAGGCGATCCTCGGCGCAGCCGAAATGCACTGGGGCGCGGAAGACTTTGTGCCATTGGTGCGCATCGCTTGGTTCCGGGCGGCGCAGGTAAACCGCCAGCGGCGCGTAATCACGGCCGAGGCGATTGCGGCAGGTGCGCACGTAGATCGCGGTGAAGGCATCGATGGCTTCGAAGGCCGGCGCCGGATTGCCTGACGGAATTTTCAGACGAAATTGATAGCGGTCGTCGCAGCGGCTCAGTTCCAGTTCCAGCGCATCGCTGACCACCGGGTGATAACGCACGATGCGCTCGAACACCTCGCGCAAACTGCCGCTGGCCACCAGCGCATAACCGAGGGCATGGAACGTGGTCGGGCTGACGAACCGCGACACGCGCAAACCAATCGCCGGGTCGCCGCTGACCTGCACGGCAATTTCCCACAGGCGCGTGGTGCCAGAGAGCGGATAGCGCGCGTTGGGGTCGTCCATCAAATTGGGGTCGAGCCCGGCCTGTTGGCACAGGGCAGTGCTGTCCAGCCCCAGCGCATCGAGTTGCTTGCGCAAGGCACGGGTCCAGCTGGCGAGGGAGGTCGGTTCCTTCATGCTGATTGGCGCTTCCGGTCAACAGGTTGGCGTTCTCGGCTACCGCGATTCAAGCCCCGGCGAGGCACGATGCGAACATCATAAACCCGAGGATGGAAGCATGGACGGTACTTCTGCAAGTCCCCAGCGACACAATGCGGCCCAGCGATCAGCACATATTCGCCAAGTGGTGCTGGCCAAAGGCGTTGAATTGCGTGAGCGCTACCCGATTCTCCAGCATCAGGACGCGCTGGGGGCGGGGATTCTGGCGTTTGCCCTGATCGGGATGGTTGGCTCGGCGACGCGGTACATCACAGGCCACATGGCGTGGTGGGCGTGCCTGTTGCTCAACGCGTTTTTCGCTTCGCTGACCCATGAGCTGGAGCACGACCTGATCCACAGCATGTATTTCCGCAAGCAGCGCGTGCCGCACAATTTGATGATGGGCCTGGTGTGGCTGGCGCGGCCGAGCACGATCAATCCGTGGATTCGTCGCCATCTGCACCTCAATCACCACAAGGTCTCCGGCACTGAAACTGACATGGAGGAGCGCGCGATCACCAACGGCGAGCCGTGGGGTTTTGCACGGTTGCTGATGGTCGGCGACAACGTGATGTCGGCGTTTATCCGCATGCTGCGAGCCAAGACCTGGGCGCACAAGTTCAGCATCATCAAACGCACGTTGAAGGTCTACGCGCCGCTGGCGCTGGTGCATTGGGGCGCGTGGTATGTGTTTCTCGGTTTTCATGCGGCCAATGGCATCGCGTACCTGCTGGGTGCGCCGATCGAATGGTCAGTGACGACGTTGTCGGTGATGCAGGTGATTGATATTGCGGCCGTGGTGATCATCGGCCCGAATGTCTTGCGTACGTTTTGCCTGCACTTCATCAGCTCGAACATGCATTACTACGGCGATGTTGAACTGGGCAATGTGCTGCAACAGTGCCAGGTGTTGAACCCTTGGTGGTTGTGGCCGTTGCAGGCGTTCTGCTTCAACTTTGGCAGCAGTCACGGGATTCATCATTTCGTGGTGAAGGAGCCGTTTTACATTCGCCAGATGACCGTGCCGGTGGCGCATAAGGTGATGCGCGAGATGGGCGTTCGGTTTAATGATTTTGGGACGTTTGGGCGGGCGAACCGGTTTGTTCGCAAAGATGCGGTTGCGCAGGAAGAGGTGCGTACAGCTCAGGCTTGAAGGTTGAATTTGAGGGCCTCATCGCTGGCAAGCCAGCTCCCACAGGTTTTATGTCATTCATTGGTTTTGTGAACGGCATCGCACCCTGTGGGAGCTGGCTTGCCAGCGATAGCGTTATACCAGGCACCCTCAATCCGGCTGAAACGGCGACTCACTCAGAATCACCCCGGTCTCCTCGACATACTGCTGCCAATGCCCGATCAACGCGCTGAGCTTCTCCGGCCGACTCAACGCCAGATCATGAATTTCCCCCGGATCACTGCTCAAATCATAAAGCTGCCAAGTCGCCGGCCCCACTGGCCCGGGGATCCACACCGCTTTCCACGACCCCTGCCGAATCGCCCTTCGCCCGAACAATTCCCAACCCGTCACCGTGTGCTCGTCATGCACCTGCGCCGTCTCGCCCGACAAGAACCCCAGCCACGATTTGCCACGCAACGGCGCCACCGGTTTGCCGTGCCAGACCTTGCCCGGATGACGCACGCCTGCCAGATCAAGAATCGTCGGCGTGATGTCCATCACCGTGCCGAAGCCATGGCTGATCTGCCCTTTGATCGCCAGCTGCGGATAATGCAGCAGCGCCGGCACGCGAATCCCGCCTTCGGTGGTAAACGCTTTGAACAAACGCGATGGCGCGGTCGCCACCTGTGCCCAGTTCGGCCCATACCAGACATAGGAGTTGGCCCGACCGATGTTGTCGAGGCTGTTGTCGTAATGCTGGCTGAGGTACGCGACCAGTTCCGGGCCGAATTTGGGAAAGGCTTCGAGCAGCGCGCCTTCGGCACCGTTGTCGGACATGAACAGGATGAAGGTATTGTCGAGCTGCCCTTGTTGGCGCAGGTACTCGACGACCCGGCCGATGTTCCAGTCCATGCGCTCGACCATCGCCGCGTAGACCTCCATCGCCCGCGCAGAAATCTGTTGTTGTTCCTCGCTCAGCGCGTCCCACTGCTGGGTCAATTGAATCAGCGGATGCGGCTCGACATCCGGCTCGATCAGGCCCAGGGCTTTGAGTTTTTCCAGGCGTTCCAGGCGCAGCACTTCCGGGCCGGCGTCATAGCGGCCACGGTACTTCTCGACGAGGTCGGCCGGCGCCTGCAACGGCCAGTGCGGCGCAGAGAACGGCAGGTAAGCGAAGAATGGTCGGGTCTGGTCGCGCTCCTTGAGGTACTGCAGCAACTTGTCGCCGAAGGCATCGGAGGAATAGAAATCCTTGGGCAATTCGTCGATGAAGGTGTCGTCCTCGATGTACAGCGCCGGCGTCGATTTCAGCAGGCCCGGGGTTTGCTCATCGTAGGTGGGTTCAAAGCCATAGTGGTTGGCGGCGCCGGGCAGCAGCGAGAACGAACGCTCGAAACCCCGAGCATGCGGGGCCAGCTCGGCGGTCAGGCCCAAGTGCCACTTGCCGCTCATCAACGTCTGGTAACCGGCTTCACGCAGCAGCTCGGGCAGCGCGACGACGCGGTCATTGAGGTGACCCTCATAACCCGGTTTGCCGATCAGCTCCGGGGTCAGGGTTTCGGCCATGGTGCCGATGCCGGCGATGTGGTGGTCGGTGCCGGTCAGCAGCATCGAACGAGTCGGCGAGCAGGTCGGTGCGGTATGGAAATCGGTCAGGCGCAGGCCGTTGCTGGCCAGGGCATCGAGGTGCGGCGTGGCGATTTCACCGCCGAACGCGCCGAGGTCGGAGAAGCCGAGATCGTCGGCCAGAATCACCAGAAAATTGGGACGTTGCGGCATCGCAAAACTCCTGTTCAGCAGGCAATGAACGTCAGCGGCAGATCGCGGATCTGTACCGGCACGCTCGGTTGGTAATGGTCGTCACTGGTCAGCTCGTGCAGCAGCTCTTCACGCAACTGATGGAAGTCGAAACTGCTGCGCTGGCGCGGATGGGGCAGGGCGATGTCGACCACTTGCTTGATCCGCCCCGGACGCGGCTCCATCACCACCACGCGGTCGGCAAGAAAGATCGCTTCTTCGACATCGTGGGTAACGAGGATTGTGGTGATTTTCGCGCGGGCGCGGATCGCCAACAGCTCGTCCTGCATTTGTTGGCGGGTCAACGCATCGAGCGCGCCGAACGGTTCGTCGAGCAGCAGAATGCGCGGGCTGGCGACGAGGCCGCGAGCAATCGCCACGCGCTGCGCCATACCGCCGGAGAGCTGGTGCGGATAGGCGCGGGTGAAGTCGCGCAGGCCGACCAGGTCGATGAAATCGTTGATCCGTTGTTGTTTCTGCGCAGTGCTCAGCGGCTCGTTGACCAGGCCGAGGCCGATGTTGTCGGCGACAGTCAGCCACGGGAATAAACGGTGTTCCTGAAAGACAATGCCGCGCTCGCCGCCGATGCCGCTGACGGCTTTGCCGTCGACGGTGATCTGCCCGCGAAATTGCGTATCAAGACCCACCAACAAACGCAGCAAGGTGGATTTGCCGCAGCCGCTGGAGCCGACAATGGCGACGAATTCGCCCTCGGCGATGTCCAGGTTGAACTCGCGAATCGCCTCCAGTTCGAAACCGTCGACGTCGAAGGATTTGCCTACGTGGTTGAAGCTGACAATGGGTGCGTTCATGCGTGTCTCCAGCGGGTCGCGCGAATTTCCAGGCGTTGGCCAATGAGGTTGAGCAGGGCGCCGGTCAGGCCGACGAGGAGCATGCCGGCCATGATCAGGTCCATGCGCAGCAGTTGTTGTGCGCCGATCATCTGGCTGCCGATGCCGCCATTCGACGGCATGAAATATTCGGCGCCGATGGTGCCGAGCCAGGCGTAGATCAGGCTCAGCCGAAGGCCTGCGAAAATCCCCGGCGCGGCGCCCGGCAGCACCAGGCGGCGCAGGCGCTGGCCGAGGCTCAGGCGCAGCACTTGCGCGGCTTCGTTGAGTTGCGGCGAGAGGTTGGCGACGCTGCGCTGGGTGGCGATGAATAGCGGAAAGAAAGCGGCGAGGGCGACGAATACCCACTTCGCCAGTTCACCGAGACCGAACCACGCGGTGAGCAATGGCACCCAGGCGAAGATGGCAATCTGGCGCAGGGCGGCGAGGGTCGGGCCGAGCAGTCTTTCACTGGTGCGCGACAGCCCCAGCAGCAAGCCAAGGGCGAAACCGAGGCCACCACCCAACAGCAAACCACCAAGGGTACGCCCCAGGCTCAGTGCCATGCCGCTGATCAGCGTGCCGTCGAGCAAGCCATCCCACGTGGTGCTCAACACGGCGAATGGGCTGACCAGAATATTGGCGTCGACCCACTGCTGATCGTTGGCCACTTGCCACAGTGCCAGCAAACCGAGCGGCAACAGCCACGGTTGCAGACGCTGCCAGCCTTGATAACGCGGGCCACGACGAATTTCAGCGGTGGCTGGGTGCGGCCAGTGCACCAGTTTTCGGTCCAGCAGGCCGATGCCGCGATCCATCGCCACACCGATCACACCGATTACCACAATGCACACAAAGACGATGTCGAGCATGAACAGCTGGCGTGCCCAGACCATCAGGTAGCCGATGCCTTCACTGGAAGCGAGCAGCTCGACCGCCAGCAACGAGGTCCAGCCGGCCGCCAGCGCCAGACGCACGCCGGCCATGAATGCGGGGAGGGCGGCGGGCAGTACCAGTCGACGAATCAACAGGTGCGGCGGCAGGCGCAAGACGGCGGCGGCTTCGCGCAATTTTGGCTGTGCATCGCGTACGCCGACCAATGTATGCAAGGTCACCGGAACGACGATGGCTTTGATCAGCACCACCAGTTTCAGCACTTCGCCGATGCCGAAAAACACCATGAACAAGGGAATCCACGCCAGCGTCGGCACCTGCGACAGACCGGCGAAGGTCGGGAAGATCAAGCGTTCAAGACGCGGACTGAAACCCAGCGCCGCCCCCAATACCGCACCGGCCGAAATCCCTGCGAGCAAACCCCAGAACAAGCGCTGCAGGCTGATCCACAAATGGCTCCACAGCTCGCCATGCGCCAGCTCGACGGCGCTGTTCCACACCAGTGATGGCGCGGGCAGGATCTGCTCGCTCATCCAGGCATTGCGCGCGGCCAGCCACCACAGGGCGAACAGACTGAGCGGCAGCAGCCATGGCAACACGCGTTGATTGATGCTGGGCCAGGTGCGTCGGCGTTTCAGCGGCGGCACCGGCAGCGGCAGGCTGAGCAGGGATTGACGGGCCATGGGTGACCTCCGTTGTCGGGTTGGATCGAGATCGAGTCAAGATCAAAAGATCGCAGCCTGCGGCAGCTCCTACATGGCATTGCGTTGCCCCTGTAGGAGCTGCCGAAGGCTGCGATCTTTAGCGGTATTAGCTAAAAACAAATAGTTATAACAAACCTGATAAAAATTCATTTGAGAGATAAGCGAGGCCATTTAAGGCCTCCAGCCCACACGCATCCAATGCATTCGAAGAATATTTTCGATGCTGTTAATGCATACGCCGCCGCAAGCCCCGATATGCCTTGCTTAGCTCAAAAAGCTATAAAAATGTGCATTTATAGTATTTAAGTGAATGCATCGCTTCAGCCTACTTTCGGTTCCTCAACGCCCGTCGTGATCAAGGAGCCGCACCCATGAACCTTCCCTTCAAACGCGTTTTCAGTCTGTTTGCCGTTCCTGCGCTGGCGGGCCTGCTTGCGTTCACCGCGCAGGCTGATGAGCTAAAGGAAATTCGTATCGCCGTGCCCGACCTGAGCGCCGGCACCCAACACAGCGGTGGCGGAGTGGTCGACGTACTGCGCGATCAGCAGATCTTCGAAAAGGCCTTTGCCGACCAAGGCATCAAGATTCAGTGGAGTTTCTTCAAGGGCGCCGGGCCGGTGATCAATGAGGCGTTTGCCAATGGCCAGGTCGATCTGGCGTATCTGGGCGATCTGGCGGCGATCATCGGCAAGTCCAACGGCCTCGATACGCGATTGCTCAGTGCCGGTGCGCGTGGAGTGAAGCAGTATCTCGGCGTGGTGCCGGGTTCCGGGATCAAGACCTTGCAGGATCTGAAGGGCAAGCGTGTGGCGATCTTCAAGGGTACCGCGACGCAGCTGTCGTTCGACGCGGCGCTGGCCAGTCAGGGCTTGAGCGAGAAGGATTTGAAGGTGATCAACCTCGACTTCACCGGCGCGACCGCAGCGCTGGCGGCCAAACAGATTGATGCATCGTGGGGCAGTTCCGGGTTGGCGGCGTTGCAAGTCAAGGGCTTGGCCGAGTTGCCGTTGAACACCAAGGATTTGGGCGGTGCCGGCAGTGTGCAGTCGGTGCTGGTGGGTAGCGGCAAGTTTGTCGACGGGCACCCGGAGGTAGTCGCGAAATTGCTCAAGGCGCAGCAGCAGGCGGTGGAATGGCTGACCCAGGACAGCAACAAGGATGCCTATGTGCAGCTGGTTTCGGGGCTGGCGAGTTATCCACCGGTGATCCTCACCGAGGATCTGAAGGATCAGAAATTGAGCGAAGTGTTCCCGTCGACCTTGGATCCGGTGTTCCTCGGCAGCTTGCAGGACAAGGTAGATATGGCGGCGCAGCAGAAGCTGATTCGCAAGCCGTTCAAGGTCAATGAATGGGTGGCGCCTGAGTTGTCAGCGGCCAAGCTCTAAAAGCAAAAGATCGCAGCCTGCGGCAGCTCCTACATCAATCCAGGTAGGAGCTGCCGCAGGCTGCGATCTTTTGATCTTTAAACGGCGACGCTGACTTCCTGCCGATCCACCGCCACCAACGTCTCGATCATCGCCCGCGCCGCTGGCGACAACCTGAACCCGGTGCGACTGACGATCCCGCAGCGTGCATTCATGCTCTCCAGGTTCTGCGGCAGATTGCGCCAGTGCAGCAACACCAGCGAGCCCTTGGCAATGTCCTCGACAAACGCCTCTTCCGTGCCCACGCCAATCGCATTCGATTGCAGCACCACTTTCACCAACGCCGGAAAATGCTCGGTCTCGATGGTCGGGGAAAAATCGATGCGCCCACTGAGGTTTGCCAGCAATTTGCGAATGCCCGGCGGGATCAGCGTGGTTGCCAACGGGTAGTCGAACATGTCGTTGGTCGACAGGCTTTCCTTGGCCAGTAACGGATGCCCGGGCCGGCAGAAAAACACCCCGCGTTTGGGTGTCAGCGCCTGGGTCTGGAAGTTCGGGTCGGACTCGAAATGGCGGATGTCGGCGATGAAGAATTCGATCTCTTCACGGCTCAACGCGCGGCTGAGTTTTTCCCAGTTATCCACCTGAAAACAGGTGCGCACTTTCGGGTGCGCGTTGATGAATTGCGCCACCGCATCCGGCACCAGTTTCACCGCTGGCGCCGGGCCGCAACCGAAGTGCACCTCACCGGCATCGAGCTTGGTCATTTGCGTCACTTCGGCACTGAGCAACGCTGCGCCTTGCACCAGGCTCAGGGCGTGTTGCAGCACCACTTGGCCTTCGGGGGTGGGGCGCAAATCCTTGTTGCCACGATCCACCAGCACGCAGCCGAACTCTTGCTCAAGCCCCTGAATGCTGCGGCTGAACGCCGGTTGAGTGATGCCCATCGCGTCCGCCGCACGGACAAAACTGCGGTGTTCGTTGAGGGCGATGAAGTAGCGCAACTGGCGAAGATCCATATGCTTTTCCGGCATCCTAAAAATAGCTCGAAGGCATTTGCGACGAGGGTTGCTAGAGGTTTTAAATGCAAGCTCTTATTCCGTCAACGAAGCATGTGAATATCTATTAGATGTAAATGGAATATAGATAGGGCGTTGTTTCGCTGCCGCCAACCGTAAGCAGTTGATGAGGGTCTACCCATGAGCAATGCCGCACTCGCCGTAAAACCCGCTGTCCACGCGCTGGAAATTCATCCGGTGGCCGGTCGTATCGGCGCCGAGATTCGTGGTGTGCATTTGTCCGGTGAGCTGGACGCCGCCACCGTCGAAGCCATTCAACAGGCGCTGATCCAATACAAAGTCGTGTTCTTCCGCGAACAGACCCAGCTCGACGATCAGCGTCAGGAAGCCTTCGCCCATCTGCTCGGCGAGCCGGTGGCGCACCCGACCGTGCCGTCGCGTGAAGGCACGCGTTATCTGCTCGAACTGGACGGCGCTGAAGGTCAGCGCGCCAACTCGTGGCACACCGACGTGACCTTCGTCGACGCCTACCCGAAAGCCTCGATCCTGCGCTCGGTGGTAGCCCCGGCATTCGGTGGCGATACCCTGTGGGCCAACACCGCCACCGCTTACAACGGCTTGCCGACCGAGCTGCGTGAGCTGGCCGATAAACTGGTCGCCGTGCACAGCAACGAATACGACTATGCCAGCGCCAAGCCGGACGTCTCCGCGGAGAAGCTGGAGCGCTATCGCAAGGTCTTCACCTCCACCGTTTACGAGACCGAGCACCCGGTGGTGCGCGTACATCCGATCAGCGGCGAGAAGAGCTTGCTGCTGGGGCATTTCGTCAAACGCATCAAGGGTTATTCGCAAGCGGATTCGGCGCACCTGTTCGGGTTGTTGCAGAGCCATGTGATCCGCCAGGAAAACACCGTGCGCTGGCGCTGGCAGGCCGGTGACGTGGCGATCTGGGACAACCGCTCGACGCAGCATTATGCGATTGATGATTACGGCACTCAGGATCGCGTAGTGCGTCGGGTGACACTCAAAGGTGAAGTGCCGGTGGGTGCGAACGGGCAGCGCAGTCAAACCATCAAAGGCGCAGATATCGTCGGCGTCTGATCGGGCCCCATCGCTGGCAAGCCAGCTCCCACAGGGATTGTTGTTGGACACAAAGGATGTGAACGACGCAAAACCTGTGGGAGCTGGCTTGCCAGCGATGCTTTTAATCACCAAACGCCGATTTGCACGAGCTTTTCGGTTTCTGGCTCACCGTAACGAAACCGCTGCCCACGCAAATCAATTTCTTGATGACTGATGGTCGTCCTCCGCTTCAACCCGCGCACCCACTCAAACAAATACCCCGCATGCTCCTCGCGCACTGCCGCAAACGCCGGGTCATCACCCAGGTCACGCAGCTCCTGCGGATCATTCAACAGATCAAACAGCTGTGGCCGAAAGCCGTCGTACGCCAGGTATTTCCAACGCTCGCTGCGCACCATGGTCATCCGGCAACGGTCGATCGGCTGGCCCAGTCGCTCGCGCGCCGGCGCCTGAAAGGCGTAGTCGTATTCGCTGATTGCATAGCGGCGCCAATCCGGATTTTCGCCGTGAAGAAGCGGAATCAACGAGCGCCCCTCGAGCCGATGCGCCGCGTCCGGCAGTCCCAATGCCGCAAGAAATGTCGGCAACGCATCGATGGTTTCCGCCAGTCGATCATCCACCGTGCCGCGCGTGATATCCGCCGCTGCCCGAGGGTCGCGCACGATCAACGGCACGCCCACCGCCTGCTCCAGCAAAAACTCCTTCTCGCCGAGCCAGTGATCACCGAGGAAGTCGCCGTGATCGCTGGTAAACACGATCAGTGTGTCGTCCCAACGGCCGTTGCTCTGCAAAAAGTCGAACAGACGCCCGAGCTGATCATCCACTTGCTTGATCAAGCCCATGTACGTGGGGATTACAGTCAATCGTACTGAATCGCGGGAGAAGTTGAGGCTTTCCTCATGCTGGCGAAAGGCAGTGTATACGGGGTGTTTGCTGGCTTCAGAGGGCGTCGCGCGGACCGCTTCGAGAATCGATTTCGTACTGTACAAAGCGTGGTACGGAGCCGGTACGATGTAGGGCCAGTGCGGTTTGATATAGGAGAGGTGTAAACACCAGGATTTCTCGCCTTGCTCGGTGATGAAGTCGATGGCTCGATTTGTAGTGTAGACAGTCTCTGAGTGTTGCTCGGGAATTCGTGCTGGCAAATTCGCATGACGCATTTGCCAGCCGCTGAGGATTTCACCGTTTTCGCCTTCGGCGGCGTTGGCCCAGTCGTGCCAAGGGTTTTTGCCGTCGAAACCTTGTTCGCGCAAGTAATGGGTGTAGGGCGCGGATTCGCGTTTGTCGTCGAACAGCGGGTCATCGGGAAAAATGCCGTCGTGGCGAAAGTACGGTTCGAAGCCGACTTCGTTGAGCACTTCGGCCTGTTCGCTCTCCGGGTTGATCGCCAGGCGTTGCAAGGCGTCGATGTTTGCGGTCGCGTGGGTCTTGCCAACCAGCGCGGTGCGGATGCCGTGAGGGCGCAGGTAATCGCCGATCGTCAGCTCTTCAAGCGGCAGCGGCACGGCGTTCCACGCCACCTGATGGCTGCTGACGTAGCGCCCGGTGTAGGCCGACATCCGCGACGGGCCGCAGATCGTGCCTTGGGTGTAGGCGCGGCTGAAACGCACGCCGGCGGCGGCCAGGCGATCGATGTTCGGCGTGTGCAAATGCGGATGACCGTAGCAGGACAGGTAATCGCGGCGCAGTTGATCGCACATGATGTACAGCACGTTGCGCACGGGGTTTGGCGGGGTGGACATGGGTTTCACCGGTCAGTGGGACAGGTGAGGGTTTTCGCTGTCGACGGGGGTGTTCGGCAAGTGCATTTGCGGAATGGGTTTTATGCAGGGAATGCATCGGTGCCTGCACTGACGCCATCGCTGGCAAGCCAGCTCCCACAGGTATCGGCAGTGTTCAGATGATGTGTGCTCGACGCGAGTCCTGTGGGAGCTGGCTTGCCAGCGATAGCGGTAGATCAGACAGCGAGTCCGTCCAGTGAACAAACCTCCTCATCCACCGCATCAATCGCCTTGATCTGCTCAATCATCGCTTCCGCCAGCGGCGACAACCGATACCCCGCCCGGCTGACAATCCCGTAACGCGTATACAACTCCTCCAGATCATCCGCCAACCCTTCAATGCGCAAACACACCAACTCACCCTTGGCCTGGTGCAATGCATCCGAATACGCGCCGACAATCCCGATCGCCTCCGAACGCAGCACCACACTGAGCAAGCTCGAGCTGTTTTCGCACTCCACATTCGGGGTGAAATCCGGGCGTCCGCTGAGGTCGACAATGACTTTGCGCAAGTTCGGTGGCCGGATGCTGACGGCCAGCGGATAGCTCATCAACTGCTCGGCCGTGACCCGATCAAACCCGGCGAGTGGATGCCCCGCACGGCAGCAAAAATGCCATTTACGCGGCCGCAATCGATGCGTCTGATAATCCGGGTCCGCCTCGAAATGCCGCGTGTCAGCAACGAAGAATTCAAACTCTTCGCTCAATAAGCGCTTGTTCAGACTCTGCCAATCCTCGACTTGAAACTGCACCCGCGCCTTCGGATAGCGACCGATAAAGCTGCCGATCGCGCGCGGGATCAATCCCGCCGCCGGCGCCGGCCCGCAGCCGAAACGCAATTCCCCGGCCTCCAGCCCATTGAACTGGCTGATCTCGTTGGCCATTTGCTGCGCACCACTGACCAGCCGCCGCGCGTGTTCGAGCAGCACCTGGCCCTGTTTGGTCGGCGGTAATTCCTTGCGCCCACGGTCGACCAACTGACAGCCGACGCTGTGCTCAAGCGCCTGAATGCTGCGGCTGAACGCCGACTGCGACAGGTTCACGGCCTGCGCGCCGGCGACAAAGCTGCGTTGCTCAGCCAGGGCGATGAAGTGACGAAGTTGCCGCAAGTCGATATGCATTTTTCACATAAAAAATATCCGGGAAATGCATTGGATATGCATTAGGTCGACTCCTTATAAAGGCAATCTCTTATGCAGTAAATATTTGTAAATCCATAAATAAATAACTTAAAAGAATATACAGCGCTGACGATGTCTGTGTGTTTTTTGACCAGGAGCCGCGCCATGAGTCCGTTGAACCTCGCGTCACCCCTAACACCACGACGGCTCAAACGCCTGCCTCTGGCCCTGTTGCTGGCAGGCAGCGCCAGCTGGACTCACAGCTACGCGGCGGAAACGGAGGTGCCGACGCCGGTACCCGCAGGCAAACCGGCGGCGAACAGTTCGCAGTTGGAAACGGTCACCGTGACCACCCGCCGCCGCGAAGAAAGTTCGCAAGACGTGCCGACGCCGATGAGCGTGGTCAGCGGCCAGAATCTGGAAACGCAGCGGGTCTACCGGATTCAGGATTTGCAGCAACTGGTGCCGAGCGTCAACGTCGCCTACATGCATGCGCGGCAATCCAGCGTGTCGATCCGAGGCCTGGGCAACAACCCGGCGAGCGATGGTCTGGAAGGCAGCGTCGGGCTGTACATCGACAACGTCTATCTGGGGCGCCCGGGAATGGCGGTGTTCGACTTGATGGACATCGAACAACTCGAAGTTCTGCGCGGGCCGCAGGGCACTCTGTTCGGCAAAAACACCACCGCCGGGGTGATCAACATCAGCACCCGCGCGCCGACGTTCACGCCGGAGCGCAGCATCGAAACCTCGGTCGGCGAGGACGGTTATTTTCAAACCAAGGGCACGATTTCCGGGCCGCTCAACGATGAACTGGCCGGACGTTTTTCCGCTTATCGCACACGCAGCGACGGCGACATCAAGAACGAATACAACGGCCATGATTTGAACGGCGGCTCGCGCGATGGCTTCCGCGCGCAGTTGCTGTTCAAGCCAAACGAAGACTTCAACCTGCGCTGGATCGGCGACTACAACGAAGAGGATTCCAGTGCCGGCACCCGCGTGTTGTACAACACCGGGCCGACGATCAATGGTGTCAATCTCTACTCGGCGCGCGCGGCGGCCGCTGGCGCAACCCTGGTCAACGGTTCGCACCGCAAGGTCAACCTGGACAACGACCAGCACGTCACCGTGCATCAGGGCGGTACGTCAGTCGAGGCCAACTGGACGCTGCCGAGCGATTTCACCCTGACCTCGATCAGCTCGTATCGCTTCTGGAATTTCACCCCGAAAAATGACGACGGTCTCAATGTCGCGGCGACTTACAACGCTGGTGTTTCGGTAGAAGACAAACAGTACTCACAGGAATTTCGTCTGGCGTCGCCCAAGGGCGAGTTCTTTGACTACGTCGTCGGCGCCTACTACTTCGGCAATGATCTGGACAACAAATCCTTCGCCTATTACGGCCCGCAAGCGGACATCTGGAACGGCACGCCGCGCGGTGCGTTGGCCAATGTCGGCAGTGTCGGCAACGGTCACATCAAGACCGACAGTTTCGCGCTATTCGCACAAGGCACCTGGCACCTCAGCGAGCGTCTGGATTTCACCGCCGGCGTACGTGGCACCTACGAAGAGAAGAATGCCTGGGTCACTCGCGATGCGCCGGTCGGTGGCGCGGCTGTCACAGGCGCCGCGGCAACGGCCCGGCGCGGTCGCACCGGTGCCTACGATTCCGGCGATCTCAATCAGTACAGTTCCAGCCCTTCCGGATTGCTCAACCTCAGCTATCGCATCACTGATGATGTGCTCGGTTACGCGACGTTGTCCCACGGTGAAAAATCCGGCGGCGTTAACCTCGCGGTCGGCTCCGCACCGACTGCCGGCGCCGACTCGCTGCTGATCGGCACCGAGCGCGCGAACAACGCCGAACTCGGTTTCAAAAGCACCCTGTGGGATCACCGCCTGCAGCTTAATGCCAACGTGTTCTGGACCCAGGTCAACGCCTACCAGACCAACGCCTACGACGACGTCAATCGCGTGCAATACCTGACCAACGCCGGCTCCGTGCGCTCGCGCGGCGTCGAGTTTGAAAGCACGATCATCCCGCTGCGCGGCTTGACCCTGAACTTCAACGGCTCCTTCAACGACGTCAGCTACCTCTCCTACAAAGACGCGCCGTGCCCGCCGGAAATCAGCCAGGCACCGGGTGCTCCAGCCTCTTGCGACCTTAGCGGCCATCAAGTGGTCGGTGCTTCGAAATGGATCGGTAACGCCAACGGCGAATACAAATGGAATCTCGATAACGGCTTTGAACCGTACGTCACTGGCAGCTATGCCTTCCGCTCGAAAGCGGTGGGCACGGTCGAGGATTCCGACTACGGACAGATCCCGAGCTACGCCGTGGTCAACCTCTCAACCGGCCTGCGCGGCGACTTCAACCAAGGGCAGTGGGACATCTCGCTGTGGCTGAAAAACGCCTTCGACAAAACCTATTACACGACCCTGTGGACGGGCGGCAACGGCGGCTATGAAGGCCTGCTCGGCACACCGCGCACCCTCGGCGTCACCGGTCGCTACGACTTCTGATTCGTCACTCAAGGAGCTGCATCATGTTGCGCATCAAAACGGCTTTTCCGCTGTTGTTGTCCGGCGCGGTGTTCAGCGCAGGCGCGTTCGCCGCACCGAGCGTGTACCCGACCGGTGTCACCCGTTACGACCCGGACAAAGCCTTCAATCAGTACGTGATTTTCAGCGGCGCCGACAAGCAGACGCACCTGATCGATATGAACGGCAACGAGGTCAAGAATTGGCCGCAAGCCGGTTTTCCCTCAGCGATCATCGACCCGAAACTGGTCGGCGGTGAGCGCGGGCACGTGCTGCTGCAACTGAGTGACAAGGACCCCGGCAAACTCGGTTCGGCCGGCAATGGTCTGGGCAATCAGAGCATCGGCGAGCTGGACTGGAACGGCAAAGTCGTCTGGCAGTGGGGCGACAAGGCGCCCGGTGGCGCGGCACAGCAGCATCATGATCAGCGCCGCTTGAGCAACGGCAACACCGTCGTTCTGGCAAACAAAGTGCACAAGGTCAAAGGCTTCAAAGTGCCCGAGGTGATCGACGATGCGATCTATGAGGTCGGCCCTGACGGTGCGGTGAAATGGCAGTGGCTGGCGTCGGAGCACCTCAACGAATTCGGCTTCACGCCAGAGCAATTGAAACTGGTGCGAGGGAGCGAGGATGCCGATTACCTGCACATCAACAACCTCAGTGTGGTCGGGCCGAACAAATGGTTCGATGCCGGTGATAAACGCTTCAATCCGGACAACCTGCTGTTTGATTCACGCAACGCCAACTTCATCGCGATCATCGAAAAAAGCAGCGGCAAAGTGGTCTGGCGCCTCGGGCCGAATCTGCCGCTGATCAATCCGAAAGCGCCCCGGACACTGCCGCGCCCAGTGGATCAGTTTGTCGGCCAGCATGACGCCCACATCATTCCTGCCGGATTGCCTGGCGCCGGCAATGTGCTGGTGTTCGACAATCAGGGGTCGGCAGGTTATCCGAACGTCACCCTCGGGCTGATTGCCGGTTCACGGGTGCTGGAAATCGACCCGGTGAAAAACGAAATCGTCTGGCAGTACAGCGCCGCCAATTCGAAACAACCGGGGTGGGCGTTTTACAGTTCGTTCATCAGCAGCGCGCGGCGTTTGCCCAACGGCAACACGTTGATCGACGAAGGCATGAACGGGCGGTTTTTCCAGGTCACGGCCAGCGGCGAAAACGTCTGGGAATATGTCAGTCCGTACCTCGGCAAGGCGCCGGGCAGCGACGCCATCAGCAACTGGGTCTATCGCGCGTTACCTGTTAGTTATGACTGGGTGCCCGTCGGCACGCCACGTTCGGAAACGGCGGTGATTGCGCCTGCCATCGGTGTGCAACAGACCAACGCCAGCCGTTAGTTGATTTGGAATTAATGTTCGACTGATTGGCAATAAGTTATGAGTAACTCGAACAGTACTTATTGCAATTTATTTAGTTGTTCACATGGACAGCAGGGGAATGTCGAACCATTCTCTGAGTCGTGAGTTTCCAGGAGGAAACTTGCTCTCATCGGAAGACACTTATCCCAACGATAAAGGAAGTCGCATCATGTCGAGCATTAATGGCAATTATGTAAACGCTAACGCTGGCGCCAAACTGACGATTACCGATGGCAACGACTCCAACGGCACGTTCAGCGGCAAGTTCAGCCAGAACGGCGTGAATTACGACATTGCGTACGGTCACTACCATTTCCAGAACAGCACCGGGCAGCCTACGATCATCACGTTCGCGGCGTTGAATGAGGGCACGGGTTATCAGTCCTGGACCTTGTTCTCGCCGGATCATAACTATTCGAAAGTTCGTGCGGTGGGCTCACGTACTAACTTTGATGGTGATGTAGTGGGTTTGGCCGGAGAGTTTGTAAAACAGTAATTCCCTTGTAATAAAAAAGCCGCCAGACTTTCAAGAAGTCTGGCGGCTTTTTCGTACAGGAAATAAGTCGTTTTCATATGAGGCAGACTACCTGTGGATGACAGCGTTTACCGCGAGCCGCTATTAAGCTCGTTTCGCAATCCCGCACGCAGCGATGACACTTCCCATGCAAAACGCTTTTTATTCCAGCACGTTTGCTGGCCCGACCTTGACGATCGTCGACTCTGACGACCGCACCGGCAGTTTTCGCGGCACCCTGCATTACGGTGGTGTTGATTACCCGATCATCAATGGTCGTTACACCCATCTGAACGGCTATCAGCCCCCCACCACGGTCACCTTGATCGCAGCGCAGGAAGACCACGGGTATTTCGCCCTGTCGCTGTTTTCATCGACACGGGGTACCCACGAACTTCGTGGGCATTGCGTCCGGGTCACCTTCGATGGCGTGCTCAGTAGCCTGCCCGCTGACTTCCGTCGTCACCCCTGACTTCTTCAGGCGCAGCCGTCGGCAGCGCCTACCGTGTTTTTTTCAATCTTTAGCAAGGATGCTGACCATGTCCGCAATCAACGGCGTGTATCGCCACGAGTCTTCCAATACGACGCTGACCCTCGAAGAGGGCGACGACAGCCACGGCACTTGCAGCGGAACGCTGTCGCTGGCTGGGATCGAATATCCCTTGGGATTTGCCAATTATCACTTCAAACATGGCCTTTCCTCCGGCCCGGTAGCCATCAGTTTCAGTGTCGAATTTACCTCGGGCATGGCGCAGGCCTGGGTGCTGTTTTCTGCTGATCAGCGATACACGCGGCTGAGGGCCATGGGGACTGATGTCGCAAATAACGGAGACGTCGGCCTGACAGCCCGCGAATTTATCCGCCAAACGCCTTGAAACAAGGGTTTTCACATGCCTTCGCCGAATATTTTTCATGCTTGAAAAGCATTGTAAATTTCCACTGTGGCGCAAGCCTTTACCCGCCGGGGCTCGCAGCGAATCAAGCAGAATTAATATTCCTTAATGATCTAAATAAATCGATAAAAATTACTTTCGGAGATAAACGATTGCTCCAATGATTCACCCAACGACCGGTCGCTCGGGGGATGTAGCGGCGATCTGTCCGGTACTTCGCAAAAAGACCGCAGGGAGTTAATCAATGGGCAATGTCCAGACCGCCGCCAGTGCACAGGAGGTGCTGTGGCGCCAGGCACCGAGTGGCGAATTGGTCGATCTCGGCCGGCCCCATCGTGTGCCGTTGGGGCAGTTGCGCCTGCAACGTGCACCCAAAGGCATTCTGAGCCGGCGTGAAGCGATTCTGCTGGCTGTACTGGCGTTGTTGGCGCATGGCGCGGTGATCTACTGGATCAGCCAGAAGCAGACGCCGGTGCTGCCGATCGTACCGCCGGAAATTCCACCGATGACCATCGAATTCTCGCGTCCGGCACCGCCTGCGCCACCGGTCGTCGTGCCGCCACCACCGGCACCGGTGGTCGAGCCTCCGCCGCCGGTGGAAGACGAACTGGCGGTAAAACCTCCACCGCCGCCGAAGCCGATTCCAAAGCCGAAACCGGTGGTCAAGCAACCTCCGAAACCGGCACCGAAAGCGGTCGAGCAACCACCGGCGCCGCCACAACCGGCAGCCCCGGTCGCTGCGCCCGCGCCACCGGCACCACCGGCACCACCGGCACCACCGGCGCCGGCTCCGGTGACGCCCGCTTCGGCCAACGCCGCGTACCTGAAAAACCCGGCGCCGGAATACCCGTCACTGGCTCAGCGTCGCGGTTGGGAAGGCACGGTATTGCTGCGCGTGCATGTGTTGGCCAGCGGCAAACCGGGTGAGATCCAGATAGCAAAAAGCAGTGGCCGGCAACAGCTCGACGACGCGGCCTTAAGCGCCGTCAAACGTTGGAGTTTCGTCCCGGCCAAGCAGGGCGATGTCGCCCAGGACGGCTGGGTCAGCGTACCCATCGATTTCAAGATTCATTAAACCGCAACCAAATTCGCGCGAAACGTTTACACGAGGGAATACATCATGACGTTACTGGCATCTCCACTGGAATCCATCGAAAGCGCGGTGATCTGGCTGCTGGTGGTTTTTTCCGTCGCCACCTGGGGGCTGGCATTGCTCAAGGCTGTGCAGTTCGGTCGTCTGAAGGCGCAGGATCGGCGTTTTCATAAACGCTTCTGGGCGGCGTCGAGTCTGGATGCCGCTGCTGAATTGAGCGAGACCCAACCCGGCGCAGCCGCGCGAGTGGCACAGGCCGGTTACGCGGCGATTCAAGTAGGCGAGGCGCCACAGGCCACGGATTTGAGCCAGGCGATCAACCATCAGGATCGTCTGGAGCGTGCCTTGCGTCAGCAGATCGTCCGCGAGCGTCGTTCGCTGGAGACAGGCCTGGCAGTGGTCGCCAGTATCGGCAGTACGTCGCCGTTCATTGGTTTGTTCGGCACGGTGTGGGGAATCATGGAGGCGTTGAAAGGTATCAGCGCAGCGGGTTCGGCGAGCCTGGAAACAGTCGCCGGCCCGATTGGTGCGGCACTGGTCGCGACCGGTGTGGGGATTGCCGTCGCGGTGCCGGCGGTGCTGGTTTACAACTACTTTTTGCGTCGTCTGAAACTGACCGCGGCGGATCTGGATGACTTCGCCCACGACTTCTACAGCCTGGCGCAGAAGAGTGCGTTCCGCGTGTTGATCCACCCGACGGCACACAAGGTTGCAGCGCCGGGCAACGCGGCAAAAGTGAAGGAGGCGTCCTGATATGGCCTTCTCCACGCAAGACAGTGATGAGGTGCTCAGCGAGATCAACGTGACCCCGCTGGTGGACGTGATGCTGGTGTTGCTGGTGGTGTTTATCGTCACCGCGCCGCTGCTGACCAACGCGATACCGATCAACCTGCCGAAGACCGAAGCGGTGGCGCCGGTCGAGCAGAAGGACCCGCTGGTGGTGAGCATCGATGGCGCCGGCAAGCTGTTTATCAACAAGGATGAGATTCAGCCGGACTTGCTGGAATTCAACCTCAAGTCGGCCAAGGCCAAGGACCCGGAAGTGCGCGTGCAGTTGCAGGCGGATGATGGGGTGAACTACGGCGAAGTGGCGCGCGCCATGGCTTCGATCGAGCGGGCGGGCATCACCAAATTGTCGGTGATCACCGCGCGGTAACAGGATTTACGTTTTTCCGGGGCCGTCTCCTTGGCAGGGTGCGGCCCTTTTTTTATTGGTCGAACATCAACCCTGTAGGAGCTGCCGAAGGCTGCGATCTGTTGATTTTGATTTTTAAAAAACAAGATCAGAAGATCGCAGCCTTCGGCAGCTCCTACATAGGGTTTTGTATATGCAATTTAGGTCTTAATAAATAGCTTCTTATTCCTTAACGAATATAAATCCCGTCCCTATACTCGTTCAGGAACAGACACGACGCAGGAGAGCTCCCCATGCGCAACGAATCAATCCGCTACCTGATTGTGCCGGGCTGGCAAGGATCGCCAGAAGATCATTGGCAAAGCCATTGGCAGAACAGCCTGCCGAACAGTGCGCGGGTCGAACAGGCCGATTGGCTGACGCCGCGTCGTGAAGACTGGGTCGCGGCCCTGGCCGAGGCGATTGCCGCTGACAGCACGCCGGTGATCCTCATCGCACACAGTCTCGGCTGCATCACCGTTGCCCATTGGGCAGCCACTGCGCCGCTGCACTACCTGCGTCAGGTGCGCGGTGCCTTGCTGGTCGCGCCGGCCGATGTCGAACGTCCGGCCTGCGCACCCGCGCTGCGCAATTTCGCACCGATCCCGACTGATTTGCTGCCATTCCCGAGCCAAGTGGTCAGCTCCGACAACGATGCCGCGGTGAGTGCGCCGCGTGCCATGGAGCTGGCGCGCAACTGGGGCGCCGAGGCGGGAATTCTTGCCGGTGCCGGGCACATCAATGTGAAGTCCGGGCATCAGCGTTGGGAGCAGGGTTTTGCGTATCTCTATCGCCTGCAAAACCGCATGGAACACCACGCTCGCCGCCGCGCCTGATCTTTTTTCTTTCAACGCCCCCGTCTCCGGCGGTTTTGGGCGGGAGTCTGCCATGAGTTTTGAAACTTTCGGTCAGCCGTTGCTGACCTTTCCCGATGCGGAAAAAAGCCCCCTGAGCATTCGCGCCAAGGCGCTGGTGTTCGTCGATCCGCGTTCGCGTCAATTGCGTGAAGAACTGGAACAACTGGCACCGCGCTCGATCTCGGTGTTGATCCGCGGCGAGACCGGCACCGGTAAAGAATTGCTCGCCCGCCATATCCATCGTGCCAGTGATCGCAGCGGTCTGTTCGTCTCGGTCAATTGCGGTGCGATCAGTCCGACTTACGCCGATGCCGAGTTGTTCGGCTATGCCGCTGGCACGTTCAGCGGCTCGGCGAGCAGTCGCGCCGGTTGGTTCGGGTCGGCTAACGGCGGCACCCTATACCTGGATGAAATCGGCGACTTGCCGCTGCCGATCCAGATCAAATTGCTTGCTGCCCTGGAAAATCATGAAGTCACCCGTGTCGGTGCGCATCAGCCGAGCCCGGTCGACGTGCGTCTGGTCGCCGCCACCAGCATTGATCTGGCACAAGCGGTGGACGCCGGGAAATTCCACGAGCGCCTCTATCACTACCTCAGCGAAGGCCATCTCGAACTGCCGGCCTTGCGCGCGCGCACCGGCGATATCCTCTCGCTGGCCGAGTACTTCCTCGGCATCTACAGCCAGCGCCTCGACCTGCCGGTGCCGCTGATCAGCGAAGCGGCGCAGCACGTGCTCGAACAACACAGCTGGCCGGGTAACACCCGCGAGCTGGAAAACGTCATTCACTTTGCCTTGTTGGTGAGCACCGGTGACGAAATCCTCCCGGAACACCTGAACCTGCCGCCGCTACTGACGCAGATCGAGGCCCAGATCAACCAGATCCTCTCCACTGGCACCACAACCGACCAGGCCGCCCTCAAGCAACTGCTGAAAAACACCGGCCTCCTGTAGGAGCTGGCGAAGCCTGCGATCCTTTGATCTTGCTTTTCAACGTTTTAACTTGTTGAAAATCAAAAGATCGCAGCCTGCGGCAGCTCCTACACGTCTAGCGTGCGTGTATGAGCAAAATGGAATAACAACGTGAATAAACGTTATTGTCCGGGAATAAAAAATCCCGGTATTGTCCGCTTCACGCCAGAGATAGCACTTCACTGGCACTCGTATTAAATGCCGTCGCCATTTGCGACCGTGATTTTCGATAAGGACACTGCATGAAAAAGGTTCTGTTGTTTACCGCATTGGCGGCTGCTCTGACTGCTGCTCTGACTGCTTCTCTGGCCAACGCCGGCGAGAAACTGGTGGTTGCCGCGACCCCGGTCCCGCACGCTGAAATTCTTGAGCTGATCAAACCGACCCTCGCCAAAGAAGGCGTGGATCTGGAAATCAAAGTGTTCACCGACTACGTTCAGCCGAACGTACAAGTGGGCGAGAAGCGTCTGGACGCCAACTACTTCCAGACCCTGCCGTACCTGAACAGCTTCAACCAGGGTAAATACAAGGACGACAAGTCCAAGTACCTGGTGACCGTGCAAGGTGTGCACGTTGAACCGTTCGGTGGCTACTCGAGCAAGTACAAGACCCTGGCTGAACTGCCGGACGGCGCGACCATCGCCATCCCCAACGAAGGCAGCAACAGCGGCCGTGCGCTGATCTTGCTGCAGAAGGCTGGCCTGATCGAGCTGAAAGACCCGAAAAACGCCCTTGCAACGCCGAAAGACATCGCCAAGAACCCGCACAATTTCAAGTTCAAGGAACTGGAATCGGCGCTGCTGCCACGCGTTCTGAAGGAAGTTGATCTGGACATGATCAACACCAACTACGCGCTGGAAGCCAAGTTGAACCCGCAGAAAGATGCGCTGGTGATTGAAGGCGCTGACTCGCCGTACGTGAACTTCCTGGTGGCCCGTGAGGACAACAAGAACAGCGACGCGATCCAGAAACTGGCCAAAGCCCTGACCAGCCCGGAAGTCAAAGCGTTCATCGAGAAGAAGTACAACGGCGCGGTACTGCCGGCGTTCTGATCTGACGCTTGAACCACCCCCTTCAAGGTGTGAAAACGCCGATGGCCAGCGATGGGCATCGGCGTTTTTGTGTGTGCTGGATTTGTAAATTCACAAAATCAGCAGCCAGAAGCAAAAGATCGCAGCCTTCGGCAGCTCCTACAGGGAAATGAACACCTGTAGGAGCTGCCG